>BLMJ01000224.1 GCA_011960625.1 Lachnospiraceae bacterium
CTCCCCCCCCGAAAAAAATGTCAGCATCAACAACGCCGACAAGGTGAGTAATAAAGCAAAAGCACTGATAAAAAGATATGGAATGCTTTTTTTTAACTGGCAGGGTGTCAGGTCACTCATTTACTAAAAGCAGAAAAAAAACATCCTCTTCATTAATTTCTCTCCGTCACATACCGGAAATACGCTTCCCGAATAGCACGGCGTTCCCGAACCCGTATCGGAACAATATCCCCTGTTTCCATACGAAACACATCCTTCGCTGTATAGATCCGATCCATATTTACAAGAAAACTCTGATGACAGCGCAAAAATGATTTCTCAGGAAGCTTCTCTTCCATCTCATCCAACTTCCCATAATAATAAATCGTTTCCTTCACTGTATGAATTGTCAGCCGGTTCCGGTTGCTCTCGATATACACAATCTCAGACGGCGAAAACGTATACACACGGCTCCCTTGACGTAAGGTAACCATAATGGGCTCTTCCCGCTTAAACAGACGGCATAATAACTGCCGCAGCTTCATCTTCTCCAGCGGCTTTAGAAGATACCCCTCTGCCTCTACCTCGTATCCCTCTATTGCAAAGTCTTGGGTCGTCGTAAGGAAAACAATGGCCTCCCTATAGCCCGTCGAGCGCAGACGGCGGGCCGTCTCTATGCCGTCTATTCCTTCCATATAAATATCCAAAAAAACCAACTGAATATCCATTCTCGACTTTTCCCAAGCGTCCAGTAAAGCATTACCGCTTCCGAATTTTAAAAACCTGGCATCTGCATCAAAAGCTTTCAGTTCATCTTTTAGTACACGACACAATTCCTCCCTGTCCCTACGTACATCGTCACAAATTGCAATGTGGAACATGAAATACCTCCTCCTTCGTTTAGCGTAATCTTACTGATTATATAATTTTTCTTTTCCCCATAGAGCAATACAGGAGAATTATCGGACTTTTCAGGAGAATCGATATCGAATACTCTTTTACTTAGCCTCCTGCATCTTATTTCTAACTTTATTATACTATGATTCTCTATCTGAAAAAAAGGATTCCCGAACACTCGGAAACCCTTTCTCTTTCTTGATTAATCCTGTGGAATGATTTCTTTTTTGTTGTATGATCCACAAGCCTTGCAAACTCTGTGAGGCATCATTAACTCGCCGCATCTGCTGCACTTAACAAGATTCGGTGCGCTCATCTTCCAGTTTGCTCTTCTTTTGTCTCTTCTTCCCTTAGAAGACTTATTCTTTGGACAAATTGACATAGGTTACACCTCCTTAAAATTCTTAAACACATCGCGGATAACTGACATTCTCGGGTCAAGGCCCGTGTCTTCACAGTCACAGGTTCCTTCATTCAGATTCTGACCACATACGCTGCAAATCCCCTTACAGTCTTCGCTACACAGAATTTTCGTCGGCCACCCTACTAATAACTCGTTGTAGATCAACTGTTCTACGTCAAAGTTATATCCGTCAATATAATTTGATTCGTCTAAATCTTCTGTCATAGCAGCAGCTTCCGGATCTACGCTCACCTTCCTGCGAAATGAAAGCGGAATCTTTGCCTGCACCTCTGAAAGGCAGCGGTCACACGGAATCACAGCCGTTACTTCTCCCTTGCCGGAAATCTCTAACGTCTTATTCCCTGCATAGGCAATACACAGCGACAGCAAAGATTTCTTTATAAGCTTAAAATCTCCCGTCTCACAGCGAAAAACGTCCATCTCAACGGGAACCGACTGTTCAATTGTATTATGCTGTTCCGACAGAACGCTGGATAGGTCTAATATCATAGCTAAACTCCTATTCACACCTAGACTATTATATCACGTAAAATGAATTTGTCAACACCCATCTTCTAAACTAATGCAACTGTTTCACGGGCAATTGCCAATTCCTCGTTGGTCGGGATTACCATTACTTTCACTTTAGAGTCTGCCGTAGAGATTGCAATCTCTTCTCCGCGTTTCTTGTTCGCCTCTTCGTCCACACTGATTCCCAGATATCCAAGGTACTTCAGTACAGAAGAACGTACGGTTCCGGAATTTTCTCCGATACCTGCCGTAAATGCGATAACATCCACGCCATTCATAGCTGCTACGTAGCTTCCTACATATTTAGCGACACGGTATGCGAACACATCCAACGCAATCCCCGCCTCTTTATTGCCAGAATTAGCGCCATCCTCTAAGTCGCGGAAATCGCTGGATAGGTTGTTAGAAAGCCCGAACACTCCTGACTTCTTATTCAGCATATTCATAAGTCCTGCAATATCCAGCCCTTCCTTCTTGGAAATGAACTCAAGAATAGCCGGGTCAATGTCTCCGGAACGTGTTCCCATCACGAGTCCCTCCAAAGGAGTCAGTCCCATAGACGTATCCACAGACTTACCATTCTCTACGGCACAGATACTAGCGCCGTTTCCGAGATGACACACAATAGTCTTTGTCTGGTCGTAAGGCTTCTCAACAAGCTCTGCCGCCCGTTTTGAAACAAAGCTGTGACTTGTACCGTGGAAACCATATCTTCTTACTTTATACTTATCATAATACTCATACGGAAGGCCGTACATATACGCTTTCTCCGGCATGGTCTGGTGGAAAGCAGTATCGAATACGGCTACCATAGGTGTTCCTGGCATCAGCTTCTGACATGCATTGATACCGATCAGGTTTGCAGGATTGTGAAGCGGCGCAAGGTCGTTACAGTCTTCGATTGCCTGTTTCACTTCGTCTGTGATAACTACAGAACTTGCAAACTTCTCGCCTCCGTGTACCACACGATGTCCTACAGCCCCAATCTCATTTAAGCTCTTCACAACGCCTGTCTCTGCGTCCGTCAGCGCGTCGATTACGAACTGAATTGCCTCTGTATGGGTTGGCATAGCCTTATCTGATTTTACCTTCTCCTGGCCCTCCGGCTGGTAAGTAAGACTTCCGTCAATCCCGATTCTCTCGCAGAGACCCTTTGCAAGAACCTGCTCAGACTCAGAATTGATTAACTGAAATTTTAAAGATGAACTTCCACAGTTGATAACTAATACATTCATTTGTTTTTCCCTCGCTTGTCTTATTTTTATTCAATCTAAACGAAAAAGCCCTTCATTAGCCTTCCGCCATACACTGTACGGCCGTGATTGCTACCACGCCCTCAATATCCTGTGCGCTGCAGCCTCTTGACAGATCATTCACCGGCGCTGCAATTCCCTGTGTAAGAGGTCCATATGCCTCAGCCTTCGCAAGTCTCTGTACCAGCTTATATCCGATATTGCCTGCGTCTAAGTCTGGGAATACCAGGACATTGGCCTTTCCGGCTACCGGACTTCCCGGAGCCTTAGATGCGCCAATCTCCGGCACGATTGCTGCGTCTAACTGAAATTCTCCGTCAAGCAGCAGACCTTCCGGCGCATTCTCCTTAGCGATGCGCGTAGCCTCTAACACTTTGTCCACATCTGCATGTTTTGCGCTTCCCTTGGTGGAATGGGAAAGCATTGCTACAACCGGCTCTTTTCCGGTCAGCGTCCGGAAAGACTCTGCAGAAGACAGGGCGATTGCCGCCAGCTTCTCTGGATCCGGATTCTGCTCAAGACCAGAATCTGCAAAAATGAAAGTTCCGTCGGCGCCCATGTCACAATCTGGCACTACCATCACGAAAAATGCAGAAACCAGCTTGGTTCCCGGCTTCGTCTTTAAGATCTGGAGACAAGGCCTTAAGGTATCGGCAGTTGAATGGCACGCACCGCTTACCATACCGTCCGCATCTTTCATCTTTACCATCATTACGCCATAATAAAGATAGTTTTTCAGCAAAAGTTCTCTTGCCTGCTCTTCTGTCATTCCCTTCTTCTGCCTTAACTCCACAAGCTTGGCAATGTAAGCATCGGTCTTCTCGCTGGTAGCCGGATCCACAATCGTAGCGCCGCTAATGTCAAATGACCCTTTGTTCTTCGCGATCTCTTCTTCACTTCCCACCAGAACCAGATTCGCAGTTCCTTCCTTCAGTACGGCCTCGGCTGCCTCGTATGTTCTGATATCCTCAGTCTCCGGCAGCACAATCGTCTTTTTGTTTGTCTTAGCTTTTGCCTTGATTTCATCTATAAATCCCATGATTATAGACTCCTTTCCATATTTTCTCAATATTTTTATTATAATACAAAGAAACCTTAGGGACAAGAGCTCTTCCCCAATCTTATGTCTATTTTTTCATACATTATCCATCTACAGTGCAAACACTGCGCTTATAATGGCAAAATACACGCTAATAGTACTGATGTCTACCAGAGTAGATATTAAGGGCGTCGCCATAATCGCCGGGTCAAGCCCTATTTTCTCTGCCACCAATGGCAAGGTACACCCTACCACTTTTGCAATGATAATCGTACAAGACATGGTCACCCCAATCGTAAACGCCATCGTAGCATCCCCCTGCCCCATCAGCATAATACGAATACCATTAACCACTGAGAGCACCGCGCTGATACAGACGGCAATGCGCACCTCTTTCCAAATTACCTTTAAAATGTCGGCAAACTCAATCTCTTCCACTGCAAGCCCCCGTATAACAAGCGTTGAACTCTGGGAGCCGCAATTTCCCCCCGTCCCCGTCAGCATGGGGATAAACCCTGCAAGCTGCGGCATGACAGCAAGGGCGCTCTCGTAGCTGTTCATAATCATCTGCGTCACCGTAGCGGAAAGCATCAAAAACATCAGCCACGGAATACGGCTTTTCACATGCTCCATTACCGTCGTGCCGAAATACGATTCTTCACTTGGATGGACGCCTGCCATGATACTGATATCCTCAGTAGTCTCCTCCTGCAGGACCAACATAGCATCGTCAACCGTGACAATCCCCACCATACACATCTCATGGTCCACAATGGGCAGCGCAATAAGCCCATACTTGGTAATGGTCCACGCCACATCCTCCTGATCGTCCGTGGTTCGGGCATACAGCATATTCGTCTCCATGATCTCTTCGATCAGTTTAGACTCACTGGTAGTTAAAAGCTCCTTCACATCCACCTGTCCGATTAGCTTCTTCTTCTCCGTCACATAGCAGGTATAAATCGTCTCTCGGTTCAATCCCACCTGCCGAATCTTTAGAATAGCCTCGGCAACCGTCATCTCCTTGCGAAGTGCAATGTAATCTACATTCATTACACTCCCTGCGCTGTCCTCGGGATACTGTAACAGTACATTAATCTGCTTACGCTTCTCCTCGTCTGTAGCCATCAGAAGACGGTCCACCACATTCGCCGGCATCTCCTCAAGCACGTCTACCGTATCGTCCAGATACATCTCTTCCATGACTTCCTCAAGCTCAGAGTCCGTCAGAGAGTTGATTAGCAGCTCACGTAAGTCACTGTTCATATATGCAAAGGTCTCTGCAGCCTCTTCTTTTGCCAAAAGCCGGAAAACCATTACCATCTGCTTTTGCTCAAATCCTTCCAGTATCTCCGCCAGGTCAACCGGATACATATTGTTCTCTAATTCCTCTTTTAACTCTTTGTACTTGCGTTCCTCCAACATCTTAAGAATCCGTTCTTCCGTCAAGGCTTCCTTGCGTTCTTCTACCCATTCTTCACTCATCATGTATCCCTCCTTCCTGACATAATCTGCCCAAACTGCAGCAAAACCGTCCTATTTCAACATACATTTGCACATACAACTTTAATATAGTATAATCAATTTCAGAAAGATATACAAGGAGATTCTTATGAAAATAGTCGGACTAATCACGGAATACAACCCGTTTCACAACGGACATCTCTATCATATTGAGAAAGCAAAGGAGATTACAGGCGCAGATTTTGTCATTGTTGTCATGAGTGGAAACTATGTACAGCGCGGCGCTCCCGCAATCATGCCAAAACATCTGCGGGCGGAGGTTGCCTTAGAAGCTGGGGTGGATATCCTGATGGAGCTGCCGGTCTGCTACGCTGTGGGAAGCGCAGAATATTTCGCCGCCGGAGCCATCGATCTGTTTGAACAGCTTGGCTGTGTGGACTCTATCTGCTTTGGCAGCGAATGCGGCGATTATGGACTTCTTGCAAGGATAGCCCATATCCTTTCTGATGAGCCGGAGGGATATAAACAGTCTCTAAAAGAAGCTCTGAAAACCGGCAGATCCTTTCCGCTGGCACGCCAAATAGCGCTGAAGGAATATCTGCAGGACGACACGCTGGACTTGGTTCTTGAACAGCCTAACAATATCCTGGGAATTGAATACATCAAAGCTCTGTACCAACGGCACAGCTCTATGAAATCCTACACCATTAAGCGCATGGTTTCCGGATATCACGACTCAGACCTGTCCAGCTCCTACAGCTCTGCCTCTGCCATCCGCAGACTCCTAAGCTTTACCAGCCAGTCTGTAATGCTGGAAAAAGACGGCATGTTTGACGAACCTTCCATGACCGAGGTTCTAAGCAGGTTAGAAGGACAAGTCCCTCCCTCCTGCATCCGTATGCTGGAGGAGACGCACCACAGCCGTTACCCAGTCTACACCAACGATTTTTCGCTGCTTTTAAAGTACCGTCTCTTGACCGAGACACGCCAAACCCTGACAACATATCTGGATATCTCGGAAGAGCTGGCCAACCGCATCATTAACAATGCTAACGACTTCATTTCCTTCGACCAGTTCAGCGATCAGCTAAAGACCCGCGACATGACCCTAAGCCGCATCTGCCGCTGCCTGTTCCACATTCTGCTGAATATCCGAACGGAAGACCTGTTAGCCTATCAACAGGCAGGCTACTGCCAGTATGCTCGTATCCTCGGCTTCCGAAAAGACGCCAGGCGACTGTTGACTTTGCTAAAAAATAGTTCAAACGTTCCTCTGATCACCAAGCTCGCTCAGACAGAGAAGCTAAGCGCCACAGGCTTGTCGATGTTAAAAACAGATATTTTTGCGGCAAACCTATATGAAAGCCTCATTACCAACAAATATAAAATGCCCTTTATCAACGAATACCAGCAGCAGATCTTAAGGATCTGATGCTGGTATCTCTTTTAATATTCTGCCTTCTTAATACACGCAATGGCCTTAGAGCCCGCTCCGATATGGCAAGATACACTAAGGGACAGCTTGTCCATATGGATATCATAACCAGGGAACTTCTCCTCAATCTCCCCTTTCCACTCCTTGGCCTCTTCCTCAGAACAAGTATACGCCGCGTGGATATACATCTCTTTGCCTTTAAATCTCTCCGCCAAATCCTTCGCCGCTGCTTCCAGCATCGTCTTCTTTGCCGCCTTCCAGCCGCGCACCTTTGCAAAGGAATCCAGCTTCTCTCCCTGAATCTGAAGCACAGGCTTTAAATTCAATACCGTACCAATCGCCGCTGCAGCCGGTGTGACACGTCCGCCCTTTTTCAGATATTTTAGGGTATCCACAGTAATATAAATACTTGCCTCCAGCTTCTCGCGCATCAGCACATCATCAATTTCCTGGGCGCTCATACCTTTCTTAGCCATCTCCAAGGCATCCAGCACCGACTGGCGCTGGGAAATGGAAATTCTCTGATTGTCAATGACGTGCACCTTGCCGTCATAATCCTTTGAAAGCCCCATCGCCGTCTCACAGGAACTACTCAAGCCGCTGGACATTGGGATATAGATAATCTCATCATATTCCTCTAAAATCTCGTCCCACAGGTCAATCACATCCCCCGGTGACGGCTGAGAGGTGGAAATATCTGCATCCTCTAAAAGTCTCTTATAAAACTCCTCCTGTGTCAATGTAATATCCTCAAGGAACAACTCTCCGTTGATAAAAAATGGCATTGGCAATACCCGTATTCCGAGTTCTTTCGCTTGCTTTTGTGTAATTCCACTGTTACTGTCTGTTGCAATTGCTACTCTTCCCATCCTAACACCTCACCTGTTTTAAACTATTTTATAATGTAATGACCTCTGACACGGTATCCCGCTTAGCAACCATCATAGGGATGTCCTCGCCCTGGTAAGGATTGTCGCCAAAGCTAACCTCCAGCTTCACCGTCTCATAGGCCAGCTCTTCATAATTGTTCTCCTTACTCAGATGCCCTAAAACCACATACTGCAGACCATCATGCAAAATATCACAGAGCAGCCTTCCTGACAACTCATTGGACAGATGCCCCTCGTCACCCATAACCCGCCTTTTCAGCGAATAGGGATAAGGTCCCACCTCCAACATATGGATATCGTGATTTGCCTCTAGTACCACTGCATTCAGATTCTTAAGATGTTCCACTGTGTATCCGTCATATTTACCCAAATCCGTTGCAACCGCCACCGATTTCTCCTGATTCTCAATCCGGTATCCTGACGGCTCCCGCGCATCATGAGAAATCGAGAAGGGACAGATCTTCATGCCGCCTAAGACGAGAGTCTCGTCCACCCTGACCTCACTGAGAAGTCCGTCTGGCAATTTCCCCAATGCATTACAGCAGCGGATTCCTTCCAAAGTACCGCGTGTCCCATAAATCGGAATCTTATATTTCCTGCTAAACACACCGAGTCCCTGAATATGATCTATATGCTCGTGAGTGACCAGTATTCCGCTTAATTCCTCACCCTTGACGCCCAGCGTATGTAATCCTTCCTCCACCCGTTTCTTGCTGATTCCCGCATCTACCAAAAGATGCGTACTGTCATCCCCCACATAGATACAGTTGCCGCTGCTTCCGCTGGCAATGCTGCATAGTCTCATCATTTTCTTCTGCCTCTCCTACAAATCTGCCACAATCTCGTCAAGCTGTGCCTGAGTTTCTTCAAACGTATTGCTGTTATCAATTACCCGGTCGCAGTGCTTCATGAACTCATCCTTCGGAAGCTGTGCCGCAATAATATCATCCACCTTCCTTGCGTCATAGCCTCTTGCATAGACCAGCCGCTTCTTACGAATGGATGCCTCCACATAAATATACCAGACCTCGTCACAGATCTCGTCATAATGGGTCTCAATCAGAAGCGCAGACTCTATGATAAACAGATTTGTGTTCCTGCGCTCCTCCTTGGCAATCTTGCGATGGATTTCTTCTGCCACCGCTGGATGGACGATTGCATTCAGCTCATTTCGTTTGACAGTATCGGAGAACACAATGCCGGCCAGCTTATCTCGGTTAAGCTCGCCTTTTTCATCCAGAATCTCAGTTCCAAAACACGCAACAATCTCATCAAAGCATTTCGTTCCCTTCTTCTGGAGTTTCTTTCCTACCATATCCGTCTGGCAGACGGTTGCGCCGTATCTATTGTTCAGGTATTCTAATATCTGTGTCTTTCCTGCGCCGACACCGCCTGTAATTCCTATAATCTTCATGTCCTTACACCTCTACTTCGCCTCGTACCAGTTTTCTCCCGTATGCATATCCACTTCCAACGGTACATCCAAAGAAACCGCCTGCTCCATCTCTTCCTTAAGAATTGTCTTGACCTCCTCAAGCTCCTCGGCATAAGCCTCAATAAGCAATTCGTCATGGACCTGCAGCACAAGCCTTGACTTCAGCTGTCTCTCCTTCAGTCTCTTGTGTACGCCGATCATCGCAATCTTAATGATATCGGCAGCCGTCCCTTGGATTGGGGCGTTCATCGCCACACGCTCACCGAAGGAACGCTGCATAAAATTACTGGAGGACAGCTCTGGAACAGGCCGCCGTCTTGCGAACAGCGTCACAACGTATCCCATCTCTTTTGCGTGCTTCACAGTATCGTCAAGGAAACTTTTGATTCCTGGATAGGTCTTAAAATAATCCTCTATATACTGCGCCGCCTCTTTTCGGGTGATACTTAAGTCCTGGCTCAGCCCAAAAGAACTAATCCCATATACAATTCCGAAGTTGACTGCCTTCGCATTACGCCGCTGCTGGGAAGTCACCTCTTCAAAGGGCACATGGAATACCTGGGAGGCTGTGATTCTATGGATATCCTCTTCCTCCCTATAGGCTTCAATCAAATTCGGGTCGCCGGAACAGTGGGCAAGTACCCTTAGCTCAATCTGAGAATAGTCTGCATCCACAAATACAAACCCATCCTCCGGAATAAATACCTTCCGAATCAGTCTTCCAAGCTCCATACGAACCGGAATATTCTGGAGGTTCGGCTCAGTACTGCTAAGTCTGCCAGTTGCCGTAATGGTCTGGTTAAACTTGGTGTGAATCCTACCGTCCTCACAGATATAATTGGCAAGCCCGTCTGCATAGGTAGACTTTAATTTCGAATACTGACGGTATTCCAGAATCTTTGCTATGATTGGGTAGTCCGGCGCCAGCTTCTCCAACACATCGGCTGCCGTAGAATAACCCGTCTTGGTCTTTTTCCCGCCTGGAAGCTTCATATTTTCGAACAGGACGACGCCCAGCTGCTTCGGTGAGTTGATATTGAAGATCTCGCCGGCCTCCTCGTAGATCTCCTTCTCAAGCTCTGTAATTTTACTGCCAAGCTGGCTGCCATAAAACTTCAAGGCTTCCGCCTCCACCCTGACGCCGTTTTGTTCCATGTCATAAAGCGTGAAAACAAGAGGCATCTCAATCTCGGTAAACAACTTATCCATCTGGCACTTTTCCAGCTTCTCCCACAGGATGGCAAAAGCCGCATATGCTGTATATGCCTGATAGCAGACTTTCACATATTCCTGCGCATTGTCGTCGATGATAATATTCAACTGCTCTCTCGCAACGTCCTCATACGTGTAATTATTCTTCAAGGGATACAGAAGATAAGCCGCCACCGTTGCGTCAAAACAATTTTTCCCATCTTCGATTCTAATATACGGAAGCGCCTCCTTAAGGTCGAACATCACGAATCTTCCCGCACGATTTGCAACCTTTGACAATTGCTCCAAAAGCCATTCCTTAGAAATTCCGTTCCCGGTTCGGATACAATAGCTCTCATTATTCCGAAAGCACAGACCGATTCCGCCCATCTCTGCCTGATTGGCAAAGAGAGGCAGCGCCTCCTTCTCACTGCGGAAAATACAGGCTCCTACGCAGTCTGCCCCCAAAGCCTCCTGCAATATCTTCTCAGCCAAATTCAAATCCGAAATCTCACGGAAGCCTTCCTCTGCCTTATCTGTCTGTGCAGTCACCTCAAATCGTGACAGCAGATTCTTGAACTGCAATTTCTGGAAATAAGCGTAAGCTTCTTCTGTATAAATATTGCCAAGCTTTGCCTCCTCAAGCTCATAAGGAAAATCTGCCGTCACATTGATAGTCGCAAGCTCCTTGCTCATGACAGCCATATCCCAGTGCTCCATAAGCGCCTTCGACGCTCTGGGGGGCTTAAGCTCCATTACATGCTCATGGGCGTTTTCAATGGAATGGTACTCAGAAATAATCTTCGTCGCCGTCTTCTCACCAATACTTGGAACTCCGGGAATATTGTCGGAGGAGTCTCCCATCAGCGCTTTTAGGTCGATAAACTCCTGAGGCGTCACCTGATACCGCTCTTTCACATCAGCGGCATAGTAATCCTCCACCTCGGTACGTCCCTGCTTCGTCTTTGGGATACGAATCTTCACATGCTCTGTCGCAAGCTGAAGCAGATCTCGGTCTCCGGAAATAACGGATACCTCCATACCTTTCTCCTCGCACCTTCTTGAGAGAGTCCCTAAAAGGTCGTCTGCCTCAAGACCGGCACACTCTACTGTGAGCACTCCCATGGCATGGAGAACCTCCTTGATAACCGGCACCTGCTGGCGCAGCTCCTCCGCCATAGGCTTTCTGGTTCCCTTATATTCCGCGTACATCTCATGGCGGAAGGTAGGCGCATGAACATCAAACGCCACCGTCAAATATTCCGGCTTCTCTTCCTCAAGTATCTTAAACATAATCGTCAGAAAACCGTAAATTGCATTGGTGTGCAGTCCTTCCGCGTTTGTCAGGTCTGGCAGCCCATAAAATGCACGATTCAAAATACTATGCCCGTCAATTAATACTATCTTATTGCTCATATCAGATTCCCCCTGTTTATGTACAGTTCAGAATACCATCTACCCTGCAATCTCCTTAAGCCGCTCTATAATCGGGAGATGCTGGGTACAGTGCCGTTCACATCTGCCGCAGGCAATACATTCTCCCGCTTTGTCCTTTGTAATGCCCCAGTGGTTTTCAATACGATCCTGTATAGCAGGTTTCTCTCCTGTCAGAATCATCTGGTTATATGCATCCATATATTTCGCAATCGGAATCTTCTTTGGACATACCTGACAGTAGGAACATCCAGTACACAGATTATTAAGCGCTACTCCCTTGCCCTCGTATGCCTTCACAAGCTCACGGGCCGGCTTCTCTTCAAGATTCTCCACAGCTTTTACCGCGTCGTCCACATGGGCCTTTGTGGTACAGCCCGCCAGAGTCACCGTAATCTCCTTATGGGAGGCGACAAACCGAAGGGCCGCCTGAGGTACGGTCAAATCTGTTCCTTCCGTCAGATAGGAAAATGCCTCTGGATTGTCTGGTATCATACCTCCGCCCAAGGGATTCATGACCACCACGCCCATGCCCTTCTGGTTTGCCGCCTCAATTCCACTCTGGCGAAAACGATAGTTCAACGCATTGTACCCAATCAGCATACCGCGAAATTTTCCTGTCTCAACCACTGTCTCAATCTCGTCGCCCTGCATATGAGAGGAAAACACAATATTCCGAATTAACCCTTCCCGTTTTGCATCCTCGAAAAATCCATAGAGCGCATCCATGTGTTTCTCCCAGGACTTAAGGCTTAACATACACCACATATGATAGAAATCAATATAATCCGTCTTAAGTCTATCCAGCGACATTTCAAGTCTTCGCCTGAAATCCTCCTTTTTTGGATGTTCTCCTGCATCTATTGTTCCCAGATTCGTCTTGGAAGTTACATAAATTTTACTTCTTTTTACCTGAGATAAGGCGATACCCGTCACAATCTCACTCTTATCTTCACAGTAGAAAGGCGCTGTATCCCAGTAATTAATTCCTTTTTCAAAAGCATAGAGAGGAATCTCCGCGCATTTTTCCAGACGGTCTGCCTTGATATCCTCCTCATCATAACGCATGGTGCCAAGCCCCACTGCCGATACCTTCATATCTGTATTGCCATACTGCTTATAGTACATTCTCTTACCCTCCTTAATATTTCCATCGCCAGACTCACGCCGGATAAAACAAACGGGCTGCCAGAAATTTTGGCAGCCCTTATGCTTCTCAAATCGTGCAAAAAGGTGCGAAACCAAAATCAGGCTTCGCACCTTTTACTGCGGATGGTGGGACTTGAACCCACACGAGGTCGCCCCCGCAAGATTTTGAGTCTTGTGCGTCTGCCATTCCGCCACATCCGCTAATCGCTGCCGATATGTATCGGCAACGTAATAAATTATAACTGCAAATGCAGCCTTTGTCAATGCTTTTATTAAAAAAACTTTAGAAAGCATCTGACGGGAACAATGCATCGTCCAAAGCTGTCATATCGGTCTGATCGATAAAATACACACCGTCAGAGTCTGGCTTAACGTTAATCGTCACTGTCGTAGGCTCTCCAAAAGTAGGAGACGCTACCTTTTCAACCATGATATCATACATCTTCTGGAATACCAGCTCATTGACTGCATTCTGGTCAGTCACATCAACGTTCTCTAATTCTGCCATTGTAGCAGCCTCTACTTCTGCCTGCAGTCCGTCAAAACCAGTAAACGGCTTAACCGTCACATCAACTGTGTATGCCTTGTCTCCTGCCTCCTTTGCCTCACCAACTTCATAGTTCGCCTGCTTAATCATGTCCAGGAATAACTGTCTGTAATTGTTGGTCAGTTCTTCAGACAGCCCAAGCTGTGAAAAGCCTGCTTCTTGCATGGTGGTATCAATATTACTCTCATAAAGCTTCTGCGCTTCTTCCTTTGACGACTTCGTCCATTCAACATACTTGTCAAACTCTCCCTTATAGCTTGCGTCCATAATGGACTTTGCATAAGACTGTGCGTCCTCCGCACTCATACCTCCGCAGCCGCACAATAATGTCATTACTGCGATGAGTAATACTGCCAGCAATCCTCTTTTCTTCATGATTATTCCTCCTTCACAAAATAATGCGCGGGCATCTGGCAAAATGCCTGCACCTGCGATTGTCAGCTCCTCTCTTTTACGCTGACGATTTACACATAAACTATATTACTCTTTTTATTGTACAAAATCAACTCTTGACAAAGGAATAATTTGGGAGATATTCATTTTTAAGCCAAAGACCCAACAAAAACTCATTGCGCCTTTAATTTCTCTCCGATTTCAAAGCAATCAAAAGTTGCGAAATAATCGGAAGGGGTTTCTGCTCTTCGGATTAGCTGTACCGAACCATCCTCTTTCAATAAAAGCTCCGCTGATTTCAGCTTCCCGTTATAATTATATCCCATGGAAAAACCATGAGCCCCTGTGTCGTGGATGACTAATAAATCTCCGTTGTCGATCTTCGGAAGCATACGGTCAATGGCAAACTTGTCGTTGTTTTCGCACAGAGAACCGGCAACGTCGTACTTATGATCGCATGCCTTCTTCTCTTTGCCCATGACGGTAATGTGGTGATAGGCGCCATACATGGCAGGACGCATCAGGTTAACGGCACAGGCGTCCACGCCTACGTATTCTTTGTGGGTGTGTTTCTGATGGATTGCTTTTGTGACAAGACAGCCGTAGGGTCCCATCATGAAACGTCCAAGCTCTGTGTAGATGGCAACGTCCCCCATGCCCTCCGGAACCAAGACCTCCTCGTATACCCGGCGGACTCCGTCTCCAATGATACGGATATCGTTCGGCTCCTGGTCCGGGGTATAGGGGATTCCGATTCCGCCCGACAGGTTGATGAACTTGATATGGACGCCTGTCTCCTGTTTCAGCCTGACAGCCACCTCAAACAGTATCTTAGCGAGCATCGGGTAATATTCGTTGGTCACTGTGTTGCTTGCAAGGAAGGCATGGATACCGAACTCCTTCGCACCTTTTTCTTTCAGAAGCTTAAACGCGTCGAACAACTGCTCTGTAGTCATGCCGTATTTTGAATCTCCCGGATTATCCATAATGTCGTTGCTGATCTTGAACAGACCGCCGGGATTATAGCGGCAACTAATCGTCTCCGGAATATGGCCGATTATATTTTCCAAAAAATCAATGTGGGTGATATCATCTAAGTTAATAATCGCACCCAGACGGTCGGCATAGGCAAATTCCTCGGCGGGCGTATCGTTGGAGGAAAACATGATATCTTCCCCCACCGCCCCTACCGCTTCCGAGAGCATAAGCTCCGTGTAGGAGGAACAGTCGCAGCCGCAGCCGTATTCCCTCAGTATATTAATCAAAAACGGGTTCGGCGTCGCCTTTACGGCAAAATATTCTTTATATCCTTCATTCCAGGAAAACGCTTCTTTTAATGCCTTGATATTCTTGCGGATTCCCTTTTCATCGTACAGATGAAAAGGAGTCGGATATTCTTTCACAATCTCATCTAACTGGTCTTTTGTCACAAATGTCTCTTTCTTCATTGTTACCGGTTCTCCTCTCGCATCGATAGTAATTTGATTTCGTTGGAAAGTGCAGTCTTATATAATTCTACGAAATTCTTCTGTCCGGAATACAGGCAGGTATTCATGCTCCCCTCCCCGTATTCGCCGGTAAGGACATAGCGGGAATCAGCAATTACGCCGATGCGCATGCCCCTGTCCTCTCCTATGTATACCTTCGCCCTTGGAAAAGCAGTTGGCTGATCCGTAATGATGACCACCCGTTTCATGTCCATAATAAGCTCCTGCAGCTCCCCAATCAGAAGCAGCAGATAGTTTCTGGTAAGGCTGATATAGACCTGCTCCTCCACTTTTTTCAGAATATTACGCATCTTGTCCAGGATATGCTCAGTGCCTTCGATGGTGATATAACCATCCACATAAGTTTTCTCCGAAGGCATATGCTCTCCCAGCCACTTCTTGGAATCCTCCAGTTTCCGGATACGGTTCTTACAAAATTCATCCAACGGCACAGGAACGTATTTGCGCGTATGTCCCTCCTCCACCAGATAAGCGGCGCCCTTCTCCGTCATGTTTGCCAGCGAATTGTACGCATTGGATCTGGAAATCCCTGTCTGCTTCGCCACCTCGTATCCTGTCACCTTCCCCTCGGTGAGCAGGCATTGATAGATGTTCGCCTCCTGGCGCGTAAGTCCGAAGTCCATCAGGCGTTCTGTAAATGATACTTGCTCCAATTCTTCACTCCTCATCCCCATTGTATCCCGCACCTCACAGGCCTGTAAAATACAACCTTCAAGGGCGTTCTAGTAGTTCTCACAGGGAACACTATACTGTATCATGAGATGAGTGTCAATATTTTTTTACAATAAACTCCTTTGGTGTAATTGATTTCCATAAGCTGGACAACACAGAAATTAGAGATAAACCTTTTACAATACTTTGAGAAATGGAGAAGAATAAAGTCTATAGAAATGTTGTTCGGACAGCCCCAAGAGCTGTCCGAGCCTTCCTCTACTCAATCACAGTAATCCGCATAATATTACTTGCGCCGCCACGCTCTGCAGTCACATTCGCCGCTGGAATCCCTGCAGTCAATACTACGATGTCACCCGCTTCTGCCATCTGCTTTGCACATACCAGATCAATGGCTCCGTTGCAGACATCCTCTGTAGAGCTTAACGGAATAGATTTCAGCGGAATGATTCCCCAGTAAAGCTGCATCCGGCGCAGCGCCGCCTCATTAGGCGTCACTCCGATAATATCCATACGCGGCTTAAACTTGGATACCACTCTTGCGGTTACTCCGGACACCGTAGGCGTAATGATGCATCTCGCCCGTAAATTATTCGCTGTCGTCACCGCCGCATGGCACAGCGCACTGGAGGTGCTCTTCATATGGTGGGCCTCCGTCTTTTTCATCATCAATTCATAATCCAGATGCTGCTCCGTATCTTTCACGATATGCACCATCATCTGCAGCGCTTCCTCAGGATACTTACCCTGGGCAGTCTCGCCGGAGAGCATCACGGCATCCGTCCCGTCATAGACCGCATTCGCCACGTCCGTCACCTCCGCCCTTGTAGGACGCGGATTGCGCATCATCGAATCCAACATCTGAGTCGCAGTGATGACCGGCTTATAATTCTCATTGCACTTCTGGATGATCAGCTTTTGCAGATAGGGAACCTCCTCGGCAGGAATCTCCACTCCCAAATCTCCGCGGGCAATCATGATTCCATCCGCACAGCGGATAATCTCATCGATGTTCTTGATTCCTTCCGCATTCTCAATCTTTGCGATAATCGGGATGTTCGGCGCCTTACATTCTTTCAGGAAAGCCCGTATCTCAAGGATGCACTCCGCATTGCGCACAAAGGAGGCAGCGATAAAATCAATCTGCTGCTCTGCGCCAAAACGGATATCCTCCCTGTCCTTTTCCGTAATCGCCGGAAGCCTCACCGGGACATTGGGCACATTGACCCCTTTCCGCTCGCCAAGCTCGCCACCGTTCACGACCGTACAGACAATCTCCCTGCCATTCTTCGCCTTGACCTTAAGCCCAATGAGCCCGTCGTCAATCAAAATGGTACTTCCGACCTGGACATCATCCACAAGACCTTCATATGTAATGGATACCTTCCCGGCATCTCCCGTCAATTCTTCCGCCGTCAGAACGAAGGTGTCCCCTTCCTTCAGCGCGACCTTCTTCCCATCCTTTAGAATACCCGTCCGAATCTCCGGCCCCTTGGTATCTAACAGTATGGCAATGGGTTTCCCTTCTTCGTCGCGGATTCTTTTCAGTCTGTCCATCCGCGCCTTCTGTTCTTCATGGGTTCCATGGGAAAAGTTGAATCTGGCAATATCCATGCCTTTTTGGACCAGGCTCCTCATCAGCTCGTCGTCATCGGTCCTCGGTCCAAGCGTACATATGATTTTTGTCTTCTTCATCGTTTCGTCTTCCTCCTGCTATTATGATTTGTGACTGTCCTGACAGCAGCCACGTATCACTGCTGTCACTTGACATGTGTATGTGTGAACAGATGATCCTGACAGTATTCAAAATTGCCGTTACATTTGGAACAATATCTGAACTCTAGGTTCGGATCATCCAGTTCAGTCCTCTTACAGATTGCACACATATGCTTTGCGCCGTTTGCATAGTTCTGGACGGGACGCTGTGCCCTTCTAATATTCTGCTGAAATTCTTTTTTTCTCCTTCGCTGTCTGGGCATATAAGGCCTCATATTCCTTGAGCCGAAGAAGAAAATCAAGAAATTCAGCAGCGATACGACAGATTCCAACGCCGCCGCTTTATAGAAACTGCCCATCAGCACATTCCCGCCGTATGCCGGCAGAAAGGCTTGTATGATAGGATAAATGAAATACAACGCGTCAATCAGCGCAAGATATTTTACCTTGACAGGGATAACAAAAAACATTAAAAACTGTACGTCCGGATACAGTGCGGCAAACGCAAAGAACAGAGACATGTTCAGATACCACACGGACATCGGTAAGAGCATGCCTGTAAATACATACAACAGCAGCGCCGCCGCCACATGGAACAGCATTCCGGAAAAAAAGTACAGGTTAAACCGAAACGCTCCCCAGGCATTCTCTAACTGCTGTCCGATCATATAATAGAGATACAATGCAAATACAATGAATACCAGGCTGCTTGACGGAGGCTGGATGATAAAGGTCACAATCCTCCAGACCTGCCCGTTCAGAATTGCCTGGGCATTCAGGCTCAGATACCGATAATAAAATTCCGGATTCAATATATTTAACACGAATCCAGCCGCATACAATATAATAATATAGTACATGAGGTTGGGAATCGCATACCTGCCAAACTTTCTCTCCAGCTTTGAAAGCCAATTTTCCATAAGACAAACTCCTTAAATTCAATATTTTACAGCAGATGAAGATATCTAAACATTCTCTTAACATCATTTTTATACTGTAGTAATTCTACCGTTTTACGCACTGTTTGTCAATTCTGCTATGGAACTTTACAACTTTTTTAGATTTCTATAGCATTTTCTTAATTGTTATTTTAAAAATTTTGTCGTATAATGTTACAGGCTGTAAAAGATATCATGGAATATAGTGTCTATGATAATTACGCCGTAAAGGAGTGTTATTATGAGTAAAAACGAATTGTATACACTGGGCATTGACATCGGTTCAACCACTGTGAAAATCGCGATACTCGACAAGGATAACGATGTCGCCTTTTCCGATTACGAAAGGCATTATGCTAATATCCAGGAAACTCTGTCCGACCTTCTCGGGCGGGCAATCTATAAATTAGGGGGAATCTACGCCTCCCCCGTCATAACGGGGTCCGGCGGGCTGACACTCGCCAAGCACTTAGACGTGCCTTTTGTCCAGGAAGTCATCGCCGTATCCACGGCGCTGCAGGATTATGCGCCCCAGACGGACGTAGCCATTGAGCTGGGCGGCGAGGATGCGAAGATTATCTATTTTGAGGGCGGCAATGTGGAACAGCGCATGAACGGAGTCTGCGCCGGAGGTACGGGTTCCTTCATCGATCAGATGGCTTCCCTTCTCCAGACGGACGCGTCGGGTCTGAACGAGTATGCAAAGAATTACCAGTCCCTCTACTCTATCGCCGCAAGGTGCGGCGTATTTGCCAAATCCGATATCCAGCCCCTGATCAATGACGGCGCCTCCAAGGAAGACCTTGCGGCCTCTATCTTTCAGGCGGTGGTAAACCAGACCATCAGCGGGCTTGCCTGCGGCAAACCAATACGGGGGCATGTGGCATTTTTAGGCGGACCGCTTCATTTCCTTTCTGAATTAAAGGAAGCCTTCGTCCGGACGCTTAAACTGGATGATAAACATACCATTGCCCCAAAGCATTCCCATCTATTCGCAGCTATCGGTTCCGCCATGAATTCTAAGAAAGACCGGCAGGTTTCCCTGCAGGAGATGCAGAGCCGATTGGAGAGCCGTATCAAGATGGAGTTTGAGGTTGACCGGATGGAGCCCCTGTTTACCAGCGAGGCGGATTTCCATGCATTTGAGAAACGCCATGCCAGACACCAAGTCCCAGTCAAAGATCTGGCAAGCTATACCGGCAAGGCCTTCCTTGGAATCGACGCCGGCTCCACCACCACTAAAGCAGCCCTTGTGGGCGACGACGGAACCCTTCTGTACGCCTTCTACCATAATAATGAAGGAGATCCTTTGGGAACCACCATCACGGCTATCAAAGATATTTACAGTAAACTGCCGGAAGGCGTAAAAATCGTCCACTCCTGCTCCACAGGGTATGGGGAGGCATTGATTAAGTCTGCCCTTCTTCTGGATGAAGGCGAGGTAGAGACGGTTTCTCACTATTATGCGGCCTCTTATTTTGAGCCGGATGTGGACTGTATCTTAGATATCGGCGGGCAGGATATGAAATGTATCAAAATCAAGAATCAGACCGTGGACAACGTGCTGCTCAATGAAGCCTGTTCATCGGGCTGCGGCTCTTTCATCGAGACATTTGCCAAATCCCTGAATTACTCTGTGGAGGACTTTGCCCATGAGGCTTTATTTGCCCATAATCCCATTGACCTTGGCACACGCTGTACGGTATTCATGAACTCAAAAGTAAAACAGGCGCAGAAAGAAGGCGCGGAGGTTGCCGACATCTCTGCCGGGCTTGCATACTCTGTCATTAAAAATGCACTGTTTAAAGTAATCAAGGTATCCGATGCGTCCGAGCTTGGAAACCATATCGTCGTGCAGGGCGGTACTTTCTACAATAACGCCGTCCTTAGAAGCTTCGAAAAAATTGCCGGCTGCGAGGCCATCCGTCCGGATATTGCCGGAATCATGGGGGCTTTCGGTGCTGCCCTGATTGCCAGGGAGCGGTATATGGACTGCCAGGGGACGACGATGCTCTCCATCGAAGAGATCGAGGCCCTTGAATATTCTACCACCATGGCAAAATGCAAAGGCTGTACCAATAACTGCCGCCTGACCATCAATCATTTTAGCGGCGGAAGGAAATTTATTACAGGGAACCGCTGTGAACGGGGACTTGGAAAAGAAAAGTCCGACAACAAACTGCCCAACCTGTTTGAATACAAACTCCATCGTTACTTTGACTATAAACCTCTGGAAGGGTATGAGGCGTCAAGGGGCGTTATCGGCATCCCTCGGGTGCTGAACATGTATGAGAACTATCCCTTCTGGTTTACGTTTTTTCATTCCCTTGGCTTTCAGGTGGTATTATCTCCTGCTTCGACTCGGAAGATTTACGAACTTGGGATCGAATCTATTCCCAGTGAGTCTGAGTGTTATCCGGCGAAGCTGGCCCACGGGCATGTGCAATGGCTGATTAATCAGGGAATACACAGGATTTTCTATCCCAGTATCCCTTATGAACGAAAGGAATTTCAGGAGGCGAACAATCACTATAACTGCCCTATCGTTACCTCCTACCCGGAGAATATTAAGAACAACATTGACGCTATCTCAAACGGCGAAGTGGACTTCCTTCATCCTTTCCTGTCGCTGGAAAGTGAAGATACGGTTTCTTATCGTCTGGTGGAAGAATTGTCCGAGAAGTTTTCTATCCCTGCAGCTGATATCCGTTCTGCCGTACATAGGGCGTGGACAGAGCTTTACGCATGCCGGGAAGATATGAAGCGAAAGGGCGAGGAAACCGTTGAGTACCTGAATCGCACCGGCAACCGCGGTATCGTCCTTGCCGGACGTCCCTACCACATTGATCCAGAGGTAAACCATGGGCTTCCGGAGCTGATTAACTCCTACAATATTGCAGTGCTGACGGAGGATTCCATTTCCCATCTGCTTCCGGCCGAGCATCCGCTTAACGTGATGGATCAGTGGATGTACCACTCCCGTCTGTATGCGGCGGCAAACTTCGTAAAGACCACGGATAATCTGGATTTGATTCAGTTAAATTCCTTTGGCTGCGGGCTGGACGCCGTTACCACAGACCAGGTCGCTTCTATCCTGAACGACTCTGATAAGATTTATACCTCCCTGAAAATTGACGAGGTGAATAATTTAGGAGCGGCCAGGATTCGGGTACGCTCTCTGCTTGCAGCCATTCGGGTGCGGGAAAAACGACAGGAGAAACGGACGATTCAATCTTCTGCCGTCACAAAGGTTCCGTTTACCCAGGAGATGAAAAAGGATTATACCATCCTCTGCCCTCAGATGTCGCCCATCCATTTCGACCTGTTAGGGCCTGCTTTTGCGGCTTCGGGGTACAATATTGAGGTTCTGCCCAATGACAATAAACAGGCAGTGGATGTAGGACTTAAATATGTGAATAACGATGCTTGTTACCCTTCCCTGATGGTGGTTGGACAGATTATGGATGCCATCCTGTCCGGCAGATATGATACGGACAAGATTGCGGTCATTATCAGCCAGACCGGGGGCGGGTGCCGCGCTTCTAACTATATCGGTTTCATACGCAGGGCGCTGAAAAAAGCGGGATACGAGCATATCCCTGTCATTTCTCTTAACTTAAGCGGTCTGGAGGGAAATCCGGGCTTTAAGCTGACCCCGCTCCTCGTACTGAGGGGAATGTACGCCATCGTGTTAGGGGATATCTTCATGAAATGCCTGTACCGCATCCGGCCCTATGAAGCCGTTAAGGGCTCGGCCGACGCAATGCACGAAAAATGGAGGCAGGTCTGCAAGGAATTTCTGTCTCAGGGATACCCCTCCCGGCGCAGGTTCAAGCGGCTCTGTAAGGATATCATTGACGATTTTGACCAAAACATTGAGCTTTTGGAGGTTAAGAAGCCCCGTGTGGGCGTGGTTGGGGAGATTCTGGTTAAGTTCCTGCCAGCCGCCAACAACTATTTGGTGGAGCTCCTAGAGAGCGAAGGCGCCGAGGCTGTGGTGCCAGATCTTCTGGATTTCCTGCTTTACTGCTTCTATAACCAGAATTTTAAGGTCTCCCATCTGGGTATGAAGAAGTCTAAGGCAACCATAGGAAACCTTGGAATCAAGGCTCTTAAATGGCTGCGGGCACCGGCGAGCAAGGCTTTTCGGGAAAGTAAACATTTTGACCCGCCGGCTGATATCCACGAGCTTGGGAAGCTGGCGTCTGATATCGTATCACTGGGCAACCAGACAGGGGAAGGCTGGTTTTTGACTGGCGAGATGCTGGAGCTGATACATAACGGCGCGCCGAATATTGTCTGTACCCAGCCTTTTGCCTGCCTGCCCAACCACGTGGTAGGGAAGGGCGTAATAAAGGAGCTGAGACGGCGGTATCCGGAATCGAATATCGTTGCCATCGACTTCGATCCGGGAGCCAGTGAAGTGAACCAGTTAAACCGAATTAAGCTGATGCTCTCTACGGCGAATAAGAATTTGGGCGTTTAATTTTTGAACAGGTAAAATGATAGAAACAGCATGATATCCCGATAAAATTTTCGGAAGAACATGCTGTTTCTTTACGTTTCCTTGTAATAACTACAAAGCAATATTAAAATCGTCACCCTCCCACCATGGGTTTCCCGATTCTCAATCACCAGCTTTCCACCCTGTGCTTCCACAAAACTTTTCACCGTATAAAGCCCTATCCCGTAATGGGTCTTGCTGCTCCGGCTCTGGTCGCCCTGGTAGAACTGCCTTGTTGCATTCTTTAAATCCTGCGGCGTAAATCCCGCCCCGTCGTCCTCAACGGTCACGGCAAAATACTCTTTTCCAGCCTCCGTTTTCATCTCCAAGAAAACTTGCAGCTCGCTATTTTGGGGACTATAGTCCATGGCATTGCTTAATATATTCTGAAATGAGCGCAGGAGTTGGTTTTCATTGCACAAAATCTCTCCATACAGAGTCTTTCTGTGAAAACCAACCTGAAACTGTCTCACAGAGGTAAGGAGCCGACCCTGTTCCGTAAATAGATCTGCAAGACAATCGCAGGATATCCTGGTCTTTTGCACCTCCGACGTCCCTTTCTGCCCTTCTTCCTCCAATATTCCATTCAATACTGCCAGATATTCTTCCATCAAAGACACACTCTTTAGGATATCTTGATCATACTCCCGCTCTTCTTTTGCAAGATTCCCTTCCGCCAAAAGCTCCGCATTGCCCCGAATAACCGTAAGAGGCGTCTTGATATCATGGGTAAGGGCAAAAAGCTGCTCCTCCCTGCTCTTTTCCAGATTCCACTGCCGATAGAGAGCCTCCTTGAGCGCCTCCTTCATCTGGTTCAGGGAATTTAGGACCTCCTCCACTTCCTTGATTTCTGAATGTTCTTCCTCAAATTCCAAATCTCTATCCTTGATCCTTGCTGTGACCTCATTCAGGATGCAGAGCCTTTTCTTCATATATTTCCCAAAATGGCGGGACACCAGCAGCGTTTGGATGAGAAACAGTACAATAAATACCAGAAGCAATAGAATATCCGGGTTCGGCAGATATTTCCCCAAAAATCTGTTTCGAAACTGTGAAGCAATCTTATACTTTGTGATACATACCTCCCCGGAAGCCCTTACAAAAAACCGATAATAGCATCTTGAAGAAGCATAAATACTGTTCCTTGTGTAATTTCCCCACGCCTTTTCTATTTCTTCTGAGGAAAACGTACCGTACAGCCAATTTCCGTCCCCTTGGTATACTCCGTATAGACATCCCTCTGGCAGTAAGTCCTCCGTGACCTTAGAAGCCTTTTGTATCTCGTCGGCGGCCTCATTCAGCCTTGTCTCCATATAGTTTGCCGGAAGGACTTGTTCGGTCGCATACAGTACATACCAAACGGCGCACAGAAAGAATATCCAAAATAATACGCCTGCCGTGTAGAAACAGGCATATCTGAAAAAAACCGATGAAATTGTCCTCTCCTTACCCTTTACCTCCATCGATACCCAATCCCCCATACTGTCTCAATAGGCGCAAAACCTGCCTTCTGGCATTTTGCCCGAATGTTTTTAACATGTTCCGTAATCACAGAATTGTCGCTTTCTTTCTCATACCCAAATACATGCTCATAGATTCTGTCTTTTGAAAATACCTGCCCGTGGTTCAGCGCAAGGTATTCGCAGATGGCATACTCGCTCTTGGTAAACCCAAGTTCTCTGTCTCCATAACAAACTTTTTTCTCCTTCAGATAGAGCCGGACGCCATCTATTGACACCACATGCTTCTTTTCTCTCGTCTCCCTCCGCAGATGCGCCGCCACCCGAGCGCGCAGTTCACCGATTCCGAATGGCTTGGTGACGTAGTCGTCCCCGCCAATCCCAAGCCCCTTCATAATATCCGCCTCTGTTGTCTTTGCCGTCAGGAATAGAATCGGGCAGTCCACCTTGCCTCGAATCTCTTCGCACAGCGTAAATCCGTCCATCCCTGGCATCATGACATCCAGAAGGATGAGCTGATAATCCGTAAGATTTAAGTTTTTCAGCTCCAGAGGGTCATTTTGTACCGTCACCTCATACCCTTCCTTCGCCAGCGCATTTCTGATTAGTTTCAAAATCTGCCTGTCGTCATCTACCGCCAATATCTTCGTCATACCCTTCTCCGTCCACTGATCTTTTCTTTTATATTTTCCATATTTCCTAATTTCACATTCCTGAAAAATAGAAATTAGTCCTTGCACCGCCTTCCCTCATAGAAAGGAATCCACAGGAAAACACCGCACCATAACAGAAGCGTGATTATCGCGCTGATAACCAGATTTTTTATCATATACTCCATTGCTGCCGTTCCGCTTCCTATCCAACATTTTAACAGATATCCGCACCATCTGCCACCCCATGCACAGGGGAAAAACTGCCACCGGCCCTCGCCAAGCTCTGTGAGAAACAATGCGGCAACCAAAAGCTCAGCCGTTCCTACCCACAGGGAAATATTTTTTGAGAACGCAAGGTTCAAAAACAGATGGATAAGATATAAGTTCATACCGCAAAGCCACAGCGCCCACGCCAAAGTCAGGGCCTCCCCCGTCGACAGCCAAACCTTTCCCGCCCTTAGCTGAAATCCTTTGGTAAACCCCAAAACTGCCAGAAGAATCGCTGCAAAGCCCATGGCAGCCAAGACCAGCCACTTGGCAAACAGAGGATTCCCTCTGTACACTGCAACTCCCAGAAATGTCTGAAAATGCCCCTTCTCCTCCATCTCCACAGACATTGCGCAGATTATACTTACGACCAGCGGAAATACGATGGAAAGTACCTGTATATATCCGGATATTTTCCCCTCGTCACTCCAGGCTGCAAAAGAGTAGTAAAAAAGGAATACCAGAATCCCCAGTACAGGAAGCAGGACGTGCAGGACAGGAAGCAGCGTACGACGCATTTTCCACAGCTCTCCCTTAACATTCTGGTATAATTCCCCAAATATATTTCTGTTTGATCTAATAACGGACGGCTTTCTATTTTCAAATGTATTCTTACTCATACTTCCATGCTCCCCTCTCATTTTATCGCTCTGCCTGCCTCTCAAACCACCTTCGGCCTGCCAGCCAAAGGAGCAGGAACCAGAAAACAGAAGCAGCGATTCCCATAGGCAGCCCTTTCCAATCCAGCAATTCTGGTGTGAATGTTATACTGCCTGGCTGTGCCACCAGCCCGTTGGGAAGGATCTTTACAAGGATGCACATCAGCCTTGCGGTAATCCCGCCCGGCAGCAGCATAAAGAAAGAATGAAGCGACCATTCCACCGACAGCACGACATAGCTCCCCATATGAAGCAATATCATGGGAAATGTACCTATGAGCTGCTGTAAGAACAGACAGAACGGAATCTGCCACAGCGAAGTTACAAATAAGACTGCCACTGCCAAAGCCTGTTCTCCCAGCGTTGGCTGTATAAGGAATACCTGCCCTGCAGTCTGCAAAAGTACGTTGCTGACTACAATCGTGATACCCAAGAACACAAGCAGCGAAATCCCCATACACCAGATGCCATATAAGTTCTTCCCATCCCATACCGCGTCTATTTTCACAGGGAGCGTCCATATCGTACGGTTTTCCATCTTTTTATCCCGATTTCCGACAGAGGAACAGATCAACGCCAGCATTCCTGGAAACAGTGTCATATACCACCAGTTATAGCTGTCAATGATAAAATAATCACTCGTAAGCCATGCCGCAAAGAGTACGGTAATCAGCGGCGTAAGTACCAGCAATTTCTCTGTATAAGTATGGCGGTTCTTCATTCTTTCCGCAAGAAAATATTTCCGCATCTATCTCACCTCCTTCTGCCTTTCCGGAATTTCGAAAGAAGTACCCTCTTTCGCCGCAATCTTCATAAACAATTCTTCCAGACGGTCCGTCTCTGGCATCCCGCCCTGGTATCCTAATACACCGTTTACCATGATTCCCATATGGTCGGCGGTCTTCGCAATCTCGCTAAGAATATGGCTGGAGACAATGACCGTGATTCCCTCTTCAGGGAATCTCCGTATCATTTGGCGCAGTTCTTGAATACCAATGGGATCTAATCCGTTGGTTGGCTCGTCAAGAACCAGCAACTTAGGTCTGGAAAGGAGTGCAAGCCCGATTCCAAGCCGCTGTTTCATTCCCAAGGAAAATGTTCCCACTCTTTTCTTCCCTGTACCTGCCAAATCCACCAATTCCAATACTTCCCTGCTTCTTTCGTCTGGTATGCCAAGCATCAGTCCGCGAACTTTCATATTCTCCCATGCCGTCAGGTTCTCATACACAGGAGGCGTCTCTATCAATGCGCCGATATCCACCAGGTCTTTTCTGCTCCATACATGGCCGTCAAAGAGAATCTCCCCATTCGTGGGACGCAGGATTCCTGTCAGCATTTTTAGCAGAGTGGATTTTCCTGCGCCGTTTGGACCTAGAAGTCCGTATACACATCCCTCTGGTACTGCAAGTGAAATACAATTGACCGCACAGTGATTGCGGAATGATTTTGTCAGACACTTTGTTTCTAAGATGTTTTGGATCATATCATTTTCTCCTTATTCCCTTTTTGTTCATGTTCTCTCTAAACTACAAGATAAGAATAAGACAGAAATATAAGGAAAGTATAAGGAATTTGCTCTTCTGTCAAGATTTTCTTCATTCATCGGCATTTCTTCTTTTCAGCTACAAAATAAAATAACCACATAATAAAAGCAGCGGGAGGTGATCCTGTAAAAATCACCTCCCATTGAATAGTCCAAATTTATCAATGATACAAACGGCAGCCCCTCTGTCAGTCAGGGCTGCCTCCTGCCCTCTTACATAAGTCCGGGCATCTTATCCTGTCTCACAAGCTGGTCCTTAAGGTAACGTAACGCATTCAGTTCCTCAAGTCTCTTTTGCTTCCCGCTTTCCTCCATAATCTGTATATAATTTACACGCAGCTTCCACTTCCTTAACTGTTCTGCCTCAATCTGCTCCCTCTCTTCCTTTGTAGGGCCGGTAATCTCCCCGCCGCTGCTGGTAACGGTACAATTCCTCACATCTCCGTTTTCATCCAAATCAAACACATAACTTTTGCTCGCCTGATGCTCTGCCACATTGGCTCCGAAAGACGCCGCCACCGTATTATCCCATCTGTCGTAGTCCTCCTTCCACTGCCTGAGCTTCGCCACAATCTGCCTCGCATAGGCAGGGTCTGCATCCATCTTCTCCTGCAGGCTGTCCGGTATGAGGATTGCAATCCGCCCTGCCCCGATACTGCCGTAATTTCTCTGCAAATCCGGACGGGTCTGGGGAGGGTTCTCTCCTGTCGGCCTCCAATCATTCAAAGCATCCGCGCTGGTGTCCTTATCAAAATATTTCCAATAAGGAAAGTCATTCCTCTGCCAGTTCGCCGGGGAAATATCCGCATTCCCCACATGGGTGATAACCTGATACTGGGAAAAACCGTCCACAAAATTCGCTGCGCCTATCGTTCCAATGTTGAATAATTGGCTAATCGCCGAAACGTAATCCACGGAACCAGACATAACCTCCCTTTGCCATGTCAGATTTGCCGCCGCAAGCTCTGCAAAACTCATACCCTGGCGCTTTCCGGACGTCTCTTTCTTCCGATACCGCCCTTCCAGGCCATACTCTCTTGGTTTACCTGTCACTCCAAACTCCATCTTCCTTCCTCCTTCATTTCTACTCGTTCTTCATCATAACGGACAATATAAATACCTTGCCCTCAATCCGAAAATCCATCGCTCCCTGATACTTCTCCACCGTACTCTTAATATTGGCAAGCCCTAACCCATGAGAATTTTTATCTGCCTTCTCGGTCAACGGAAACTTATTTCGCCCCCTTTTCACAATCCATCCGTCAAAACTGTTCTCCACTTTCAGAATCAAAAGGCTCCCTTTCTGTAAAGAACTTAACCGGATAAATACCTCCGCCTGCCTATCCTTCTCCTTAAGCCTCCTGCACGCCTCTATCCCATTGTCCAAGGCATTCCCGAGGATAACGCCGATATCATAGCTTTGGATGCTGAGTTTCGGCGGGAACATCAAATGCTCCGCCTCCATCCTGAAATCCGGCATCTCCCGTACCGCTTCATGGTATTTCATATTCAATAAGGTATCCACAACCGTATTTCCGGTCTGAAAACGAACTTCCAGTTTTTCAAAGGTCCGGTTCATCTCCGACAGATAAGCCTTAAGCTCTTCGTTTTCCTCGGCTTTGTTCCCGGCAGAAAGACGCCATATGACAGAAATGGTATTCTTCATGTCATGCTTCATACTTCGGATGCCAGAATAGACACGATCCATCTCTTCTATATGCTCCCTAAGGCTCTCCACCTGCTTTTCAAGGATGATTCTGCCGCTTTGTTCCCGGTTCCAGTAAACCATGTCCTGAAACAGCTTCACGCCTTGCAGGATAGCCACCAGAGACAAGAACAGGATGACCGGGATCACCACGGTCAATACCGGGTATCTTTCATACAGTGTTTTCGTGAAACCGTCCTCCATTGTGACGATAATAATGCGAAGCAGCAGACAAATCATCACCCCCACAGCCGCCGGAGTAAGGATAAACAAAAGCTCCGTCCTGTGAATGCCGTATTCCTTTTCCTGGAAATCCCCCGCGATTTTTTTCAGAGACAAATACAGAATCAGCGCGATGGCAAGGCACTCCAAAATCCAGCCGCCAATCAGCCCGGAATTGACTGCGATACAAAAAGCATTCTCCGACCTGATTACTCCGGCGCCTAAACACCAGTTCCAAATAAAGAGCATTCCATCCCCCAGCTCGCCGAACAGGATGACCGCCCCATAGCGGCTGATATCTGCAACCGCCTGAAAAGCAACAGCAAGAAAGACGGTAATCAGCCGAAACGCCCGATAAAAGCAGACGGCAAGGACAGCCAGAAGCAACAGCGACACAGAAAGTTTCCAGACAGCCGTCCTGTAATCCCAGGTTTCCCACGGCTCTATCTGCCCCAGCGTCATCCGCAATACCACATAAGCCGCCGCCGCGCCCAGGCCATTCAGGCGCTCATTTTTCAGCCTGCCTTCCAGAAAACTTCCGTAAAAATATTGGAGGCAGTATCCCTGGGACAGAAACAGAAAGAGAGGCAAAATTATATCCATTGTCTTAAACACAGGAAACACCGCCGTTCTGCAAATACCACATATACGCTTTTACAAACTCGCCATATTTTTTCTTCGCCAGATACACGCTGTCCCCATTTGCAAGAAGAATGCTGTCTTTGCCATACTCTGTAATATGCGCCATGTTCACAATGTACGCCCGATGGCAGCGGTAGAACCCTTCCCCAAGCTGTCCGCCCAATTCTTCCATAGAACCATAGATTTCTATGCTTTCCCTGACCGTGTGCATCTCGACTTTCTTCCCCCTGCTCTCAATATACAAAATATCCGCCTCAGAAAGCATCAAATTTTTCGCCTTAATAAAAATCTCCCGCTTCTCTTTCTTTTTCGCCGCTTCCTTCCCCGCCCGGTCAAGGACTTTTGCAAATTTCTTCTCATCCACAGGTTTCAGCAAATATTGGAACGCATATAAATCAAGGGCGTCGAACACATACTCCCTAATTCCTGTAATAAAGATTAGGACGGTATCCTCCTGCCTTTCCCGCAGACGCCTTGCCGTCTCGATGCCATTCAAGCCGCACATCCGCACGTCCAGGAAAACAATATCGAAAAACGCTCCTGATGCCAGCAGTTCTTCCCCTGTGGCATAGACTTTTATACGGCTTTCCGGTTTCTGCCTTTTTATCAGCCTGCATATATGCTCTCTTATCGCCTTCTCGTCATCCACCACTGCAATATCCAAAATGTATCACCTCAATTTCCATAAATCGTAAAGGTTTCCGCTTATTATATCGGCAATCATCTCTTATTTTTCAAGGGAATGGAACGAAATATGTGTTTTTAGGGAATGAACGGGGCACTTTCTCACGAAAATGCCCCCGTCAATCCACGCTCTTATTCGCTTACCAGTTCCTTCACAGACACCCGTTGAATCATCCTCACCACCCCACAAGTCCCTACAAACATGCACGCCGGCAAAAGCCCAATCCCCACGGACGCCCCCGCAAAAGAATTGACAAACGGAAATTCCGTAAGCCCAAATCCTTTCGCGTGTGCCGCCAGCGCCCCAGGCATGAGATACGTTCCCACCAAAAATCCCAGAACCGTCCCCACGGCGGCAGACAGGCAATTTTGCCACAGATATATCTTCAAAATCTGCCAGGACGTCATTCCCACGGCTTTCAACAATCCTATCAACTTCTGCTCCCGCCTTACCAGCAAAAACGTAAGATTGGTTGTCACCAGAACCACGGTGATGAGCAGTAACGCTAACACGGTTCCCACAATTCCCTTCCCGGCAGGCATAACTTCCATGCATTCAAGTAATCATGGAATCGCCCGGAAAAGGTGATAATCAGAAATTTTAATCCGGAAAGGTAACACAATGTAGGCAAATCGAAAATATCAAAGACGCTTCCCATCGGCAGGCTTGAGCCGAGTACCCCGGCGAAAGCAAGGGCAATGCATACAATACCGATTATTGTGCCAATCCCTCTGCCTTTTCTCTTTTTCTCATTTTCATTGAGTTGTCCCACCAGCCCTACAAGATTGCTCTCTGATTTTTTCACATATTCCTCCGCCGAAAACTCTTCTGACGAGAACGCCTCGCCTGCCAGCAGTTCGTTCACGTCAATATGCAATTCCTGGCTGAGCCTCAAGAGGATGGAAGCATCCGGCAGCCGGTTTCCAGTCTCCCACTTGGATATGGTCTTGTCCGTTACGTCAATCCGCTCTGCCAGCTGCTTCTGCGAAAGTCCCTGCTCCTTTCTCATACTTGCAATAAATTTGCCGATCTTAATCTGATCCATTGTCTTTCCCTCCTGATACAGCAGCTCTTTTACTGCTGCTAAAACTATATGATATTACAAACGGAGATGCAATCTCCGAATGGAAGAATGGCTCTCCGATTTGGAGAATTGGGGGTAATCAGCGGTTTTTCACTGACTGGCGCATGGAATACAAAGGGCATGGCAATATCCGGAAATATCACCATGCCCCGCACGCTGCCCCTAATGTATCACTGATGTAAACCTCCAATATACCTCTCGATGATACACTGATGCTCCTTTTCATCATCATAATTAATGCCAATTAACAGAATATCTCCTGTATATTCTTTGAGCCAATCCGCATACTGCTTCTTTTTTATCTGTGCAATAGCCCCCTCGGCTGATTTATTCCACTTCAGCTCAATTTATTGCATCCAAAAACTCCTGAGCCACCTCCAGATTTGGAATAAACACTTCTTCCGTCATTTCATCAAAGGTCAAATATCCCAGATGAACCAGCAAAGTCAAAACATCATCCTTTGTGAAAAATGTAGTCATATCATTCTGAAATTTTCGAGGATTAATCTTACACCGCCCATTCCCCAGCATCGCAATAACAGATTCTCTCAATCCATCAAAATTCTGTTCAATATATACTTTTAATGCCTCGTAAGTTTCAGTTCCGGTCCAGTAGCTTTTAAACTTTTTCCATGTCAATACATCCACGACAGATTTGGGATTATAAACATTGATATCTCCTAACTGATAACCATCATACCACTTTTCTACTTCCGCATAATTTATCCCGTACATCCCGCACTGCTTCTTGACTTCCTCCTGCGTAAACCCAAAATATTTTCCTAAATTTTTAGGTTCAATCATCGAGTATTCATCAAAAATGTTTATAGCCGAGTGTTCCCCATATTTCTTTATAGGAAGTATTCCGGTCATATATGCAAGTTCCACATATACGGCTCCCTTAAAAAGCCCCCTTAAAAAATCTAAATAAGCCTTCTGCACATCCCCGCGCTCTTTCGCAAAACGGAATACACAGTCCCACTCATCTATAATAAGGATAAAACCTTTTTTTGTATGTGTATAAATCTGCCCCAAAACTCCCGGCAATCCATACTGATCTACCTGAAACCAACCGCCGTATTCCTGTTCTAGTTCCCGAATTACCGCTTCTTGAATCTTATCTATAAAAATATCAAGATGTGGCCCATCAAACAAAAACCTTTGGATATCCAGCCGAATCACATCATGTTGATTTAAATGGACTTCAAACAGCTCGTCTTCTTCCACTTTCCTTCCGGCAAATAGCTCTCTTGAGTTGCAGTCCTTACTGTAATATGCTGTGAGCATATCTGCCGCCATAGATTTTCCAAAACGGCGCGGACGGCTTACACAGACATATTTCACCCTTGATTTATTCAGTTTGCGGTTCATTAAAGATATCATATCTGTTTTATCAACATATATATCATCCGTTACTGCCTGCCTGAAAGCCTCATTGCCAGGATTCAGATATAGCCCCATGCCGCTCCCTCCCCATTCAGATACCTTATGATTTACAAATAATTTACTTCTATAGAAGAACTTTGTCAACAATATTTCACAAAAAAGAGAGCCGACATGAATCAGCCCTCTTATTCTAACGCCCTTCTTTATCGAACCCGTAACCTCTGTCCCACATAAATAAGGTTCGGATTCCGAATCCCATTCAACTGTGCCAGCCTCTGGTAGGTCGTGCCGAATCGTCTTGCAATCCCGCCCAAGGTATCCCCGCGCCTTACCACATAATACACAGGCTCTACCGGATGGGTCGAACCCACTGGTATCCGAATTACCTGCCCCGCATAGATACGGTTCGGGTCCGCAATCCCGTTCAGCTGCGCCAGAGTCGCTACTGTAGTTCCATATCTGGCGGCAATTCCCCCAAGCGTATCGCCTGGACGTATTCTGTAAGTAATCGTCGGCTGTGGCTGCGGCGTCGGATCCGGCGTCGGATCTACTGTCCCCTCCGCTTTTACATATCCGTCCCAATCCCCGGGACTCCCGTAAAATACGTCAAGATCCAGATAGCCGTTATATCCCGCAAGCCTTCCCTCCGAAGTATACTGGTACAGCAGCGCCTTCCCCCATGCCCCAAGCCTTTCCGGCAGCGGCGCCTGAGGATTATACCCCATCGGCGTCCCATAGGCATAATAATACGCATTCCAAAGCGGATATCCCGCCTTTGCAACGGCGCTCCAATCCAGATGGTTTACCATATAATTACTCATGTAAATCACCGGCTTTACCTTCGTCAGCTCATAAACCCTGTCGAGCCACTGCTTCGACCATGCCGCCCCCTCCGCCATATCCTGTATCTCAAAATCCAGCACCAACATCGCCCGTCCCACGTATCCTCTGATATTCCTTACAAAATAATCTGCTTCCGCGGCCGCATTCCCGCCGCCTGCGAAATGATAGACGCCTAGCTTCTTTCCTAGTTCCGCCGCCTGACGGAAATGCTGGTCGCAATACGGGTTCACATAAGTAGTTCCTTCTGTCGCCTTTATGACCACAAACTCACATGGCACTGCCGCCAGATCAATCCCTGCCTGCCATCTGCTGATGTCAATTCCATTCATACTCATAAAAAATCGCTCCCTTCCCTATATAATCTATGAAGGAAACCGACGGCAAGTTCCAGTTACTTTTTTCCAAAAAGGGATGCCGGAAAATAACATCTTCCAGCATCCCTTGTACTTGCTAATAACCGTTTTTTCGTCCCTCAGCGCCGGAAACACCTCTCTAGTATCTCCACCGCCTCTTCAATCTGCCCTTCCGTCAGATTCGCATAGCCAAGCAGTATGGTCGGCTTTTCCTCTTTAGTCTCCCCAATCCAGTAATCCGACAGCCCATACACCCGCACATCCTCTTTTGCCGCCCTTTGGATAAGCTCCGTCTCTGTCAGCCCATTTTGAAACGTCAAAAGCAGATGCACGCCCGCATGTTCCCCGGAAACCGTCAGAATATCCCACATAGGCTTAAGCCCTTCAAGCAGCACATCATGGCGGCCCTTGTACAGCGCCCTCGTCTTGTTGAGATGCCGTTCATAATACCCCTCTTCGAGAAATCTCTGCATAATCAACTGGTCTACCTTGGAGACGGTAGAATGTACAAAGCCATTTTTCCTCTCATACGCCTCCATAAGCGTCTGCGGCAGCACCATATAACTTAACCGGATTGCAGGCGCCACCGACCGTGAGAATGTCCCCAGGTAAATGACTTTCTCATGGGCGTCATACCCTTGCAGGGCAGGAATCGGTTTCCCTTTATAGCGGTACTCGCTGTCATAATCATCCTCTACGATATACCGCCCATCCCTCTTCGCCGCCCACCTAAGAAGCTCCATCCTCCGGTTAATGGGCATCACGATACCCGTAGGGTACTGGTGGGACGGCGTTACATACGCGATATCCGCGCCGGACGCCTCCAAAGCGGAAACCACCATCCCGTTCTTGTCCAGAGGCACCGGGACCGTTTCATAGGACAATGCATTCGCCATATGATACGCCTGCTTGTATGCCGGGTTCTCAAAAGCAATCCTATGCTCCCTCCCCAATATCATGCTAAGAAGCATCAGGATATAGTCGCTTCCCGCACCTACAATAATCTGTTCCGGCGAACAATTCACCCCTCTTGCCTGATGCAGATAGCTGCTGATGGCATTGCGGAAACCATACTCTCCTTTGGAATCACCGGAACGGAACAATTCCGTCCGGTCATCCATCAGAATATCCTTCGACAGCTTCCGCCACGCATTATAAGGAAAGCTCCTTAAATCCACTCCGTTGGGCGAAAAATCATACCGGTACTTCTTCTCCTGCTTAGGTGCGAAAGCCTGCACCCTCTCCTTTTTCAGGTGATAAAGCTCCTCCGTCTGCGCCACAAAGAACCCTCTGTATGGCTCAGCCTCAATATAACCTTCCGATAAAAGCTGCTCATAGGCAAGCTCCACCGTACTCCTGCTGACCTCTAAATGTTTCGACAACGCCCGAGTTGACGGCAGTTTCTCCCGATATCCAATCCTTCCGCATTGAATGTCCGCCTTAATGTAGCTGTATATCTGTTCGTAAAGCGGAATTTTAGAACGGGTCTTCAAATTCATTGTCAATTCATTCATGAACAAAGCCTACTTAGGCAGCTTAAAGGAGCTCTTTAAAGATACAATTCGGTTAAATACCAAGTTATCCGGCGAAGAATCCTTAGAATCAATACAGAAGTACCCATTTCTCACAAACTGGAAGCTGTCGCATCCCTTTGCATCCGCGAAGCTATCCTCCACGTAGCACTCCTTGCGGACAGTCAGGGAATTAGGATTCAGGTTCAGAGATCCGTCCTCCTTATTGTAGACCCCCTTCTCCTCGTCCACCAGATTCTCATACAGGCGCACCTCCGCCTGTTTTGCGCAAGATGCCTCCACCCAGTGGATCGTACCTTTCACCTTCCGTCCGGTAAATCCAGTGCCGCACTTTGTCTCTGGGTCGTAGGTACAGTGAACCACAGTCACATTCCCCTCGGCGTCCGTCTCGTAGCTTACGCATTTCACAAAGTATGCATGCATCAGGCGCACTTCATTCCCCGGGAACAGACGGAAATACTTCTTCGGAGGCTCAATCATGAAATCCTCCCGCTCAATGTAAAGCTTACGTCCAAAAGGCAGCTTACGCATCCCAAGCTCTGGGTTCTCCAGATTATTCTCTACTTCCAGATACTCCGTCTCGCCTTCCGGGTAGTTGTCAATCACCAGCTTAATCGGATCCAAAACCGCCATCATACGGGGACGCTTCAGTTTTAAATCCTCCCGGATACAGTATTCAAGCATCGCATAATCCACGGAACTCTGGCTCTTGGATACGCCGCACATATCGATGAACATCTGGAGCGACTCCGGCGTAAACCCTCTTCTTCTGAGCGCCGCAATGGACACAAGCCTTGGGTCGTCCCATCCGTCCACAATGCCCTCCGTCACCAACTTCTTAATATATCTCTTCCCCGTCACCACATTGGTCAGATACAGCTTGGCAAACTCAATCTGCCGCGGCGCAGGGTCAAACTCACACTCTTTCACCACCCAGTCATAGAGCGGCCTGTGATCCTCGAACTCCAGGGTACAGATGGAGTGGGTAATCTTCTCTACCGCATCCTCAATGGGATGGGCGAAATCATACATCGGGTAAATGCACCATCTATCCCCCGTATTGTGGTGCGCCATATGCGCCACGCGGTAAATCACCGGGTCGCGCATGTTGATATTCGGGGAGGCCATGTCAATCTTGGCCCGCAGTACCTTCTCCCCGTCTTTCACCTTACCCTCTTTCATCTCTTCAAACAGACGCAGGTTCTCCTCCACGCTGCGGCCGCGGTAGGGGCTGTTCTTTCCCGGCTCCGTCAACGTGCCCCGGTATTCCCTAATTTCATCCGCGCTTAACTCACAGACAAACGCTTTCCCTTTCTTGATCAGCTTCATGGCACATTCATACATCACTTCAAAATAATCGGATGCAAAATACAGATGGTCTTTAAAATCCGCGCCAAGCCATTCCACATCTTCCTTGATGGACTCCACGAACTCCATATCTTCCTTCGTAGGGTTCGTGTCGTCGAACCGAAGATGGAACGTCCCCTTATACTTCTTGGCCAGACCAGAGTTCAACAGGATAGACTTGGCATGCCCAATATGAAGGTATCCGTTGGGCTCCGGCGGGAATCTGGTACAGACCTGGGTATAGACTCCCTCAGCCAAATCCTTATCTATCTCCTGCTCAATAAAATTTCTGGAAACTGTCTCTTCTCCCATATTGTTCCTCCTTGTAGATACTTACATAACATTGTGTTCCTTATCTTATCATAAAAAATATGGCGAAACAAGGTGGTTTTTACAGCCGTTTCTTAAGAAGCAGTAAGGCCTGTGCAATAATCGCGCCATGGTCTGCCGCCGTCATCCCCTGATCTGTCACAGAATAACGCGCTTCCTTGATAATCCCATCCGTACTGATTTCTTCTTCAACCGTAGCTGTCGTATCCAAACCTCTTTCTTGATTCTCCAAGTGTAAGGCATATGTATTCTTCGACCTGCTGCCTTCCTGCTTTTCTTCAAGCAGCTCCAGACGAACCTTGCACCATGCGGCGTCTGCGGCGTCGTCCCCTGCCCTAACCTTTACCTCATTTTCATCCACCAACGCCATATACGCCGTGGTGATTACCCTAGAGCGGGGGTCTCTGTCATAATTTCCGTAGGTAGCAACCTGCTCCATTAAGAGTCCCTGCACCCCCGTCTCCTCCTCCAGCTCCCTTCTTGCAGTATCCGCAAGGTTTTCCTTCATATTGACAAAACCTCCCGGCAGGGCCCATGTCCCAATACATGGATGGTTGCTGCGCTTGACCATAAGAAGGCTTAATCCCTCCAAAGATGGCGCAAGCTTCCCTGAATGGGAAAAAATAAGGGCGTCTGTAGTACAGCTTGGGGACTCATATTCTCTCGGATCATAGGCTTCCAAAAATTCTTCCAGCGACTCGCCCTGTATATTCCTTTCCCCGTTTCCCCGAAACCGAGACAAATCTGCTAAAAATGACGGCATGCTTCTCATCCTCCTATTATGAAAAAAAGTCCTTGAGAATCAAGGACTTTCAAAAAAGCTGCCTAGCGGAATCGAACCGCCGACCTCCGCCTTACCAAGGCGACGCTCTACCGACTGAGCCAAGGCAGCTTACATGCGATATGCAACAGTGATACTATACAATATTCCCCCTCTCTTGTCAATATCATTTCTTACTTTTTTCCAACTTTTTTCTACATTTTTTCACCTCTTTTTCTAACAGTTCAAATGATATTTTCTAAATTCTCTTGTCCAAATCCATTTTTAGTGATATGATTAACACCGATGAAAATACAATGAAAGGAAACGAGAACGTGACCTACAAAGAAGCAAGGGTATATTTGGACGGTGTGTCGAAATACGGAAGTGTACTTGGTCTGGGTACGATTCACAAGCTGTTGTGCGAGCTTAACAATCCGCAGAAGGATCTTAAGTTCATACATATTGCCGGAACCAACGGCAAAGGCTCTGTACTTGCATACACCTCCACCATATTGAGCAAGGCAGGATACAGAGTCGGACGTTATCTTTCGCCAACAGTGGTTTCCTATCTGGAACGGATTCAGGTAGACGGACAATGGATACCAGAAGACGTATTTGCTACGCTGACCACAATGGTCCAGGAAGCTATTGCCCGTATGGAAGCAGCCGGTGAGACCCTCCCGACTGTATTCGAGATAGAGACAGCAATAGCTTTTTTATATTTTAAGGAGCAAGGCTGCGATCTGGTCGTGTTGGAGTGCGGCCTTGGCGGGTCGACGGACGCCACCAATATCATAGAAAATACGCTCCTATCCGTCTTTACTTCTATAAGCCGAGATCACTTGGGGATTCTTGGAAATACACTGGAAGAGATTGCCGCCGTAAAATCAGGAATTATAAAACCAGGGTGTAGGGTTGTCTCGGGAACACAGCCCAAAAAAGTGCTGCAGATCTTAAAACAACGGGCAGAAGCTCTCCGCTGTCCCTTTATATGTGCAGATGAGAAACAAGCCCTGCTGCTGAAAGAAGACTACGACGGACAGCTTCTATCCTATAAAGGAATTGAGAAGGTTTACTGTCCCCTTGCAGGGCGGCATCAAATCGGCAATGTCGTTACTGCGCTAGAAACCGTCTTTACACTCCGAGCACTGGGCTACCACATTACAGACGACGCCCTTCGCCAGGGGCTTAAGGAAACCGTCTGGCTTGGACGCTTTACCTGCATCGGCACAAATCCCCTCTTCATCATAGACGGGGCCCACAATGAAGACGCCGCAAGGAGACTTCGGGAGACATTGGAGGTCTATTTCCCCGAAAAACAGTTTATCTATATTGTAGGGGTGTTTCGCGATAAGGAGTATGAAGAGATCGCAAAAATCATGGGGCCTCTGGCCAAATCCGTATATACTGTAAAGCTTCCCGATTCCGCCCGTACACTTCCGGCCTCAGAGCTTGCAAAGGTTATGAGACGGCATTGTAAGAATGGAATATCCATACAGGCCGAGGATAGTATCAAAATGGCGGTAAAGAATGCCCTTACGGAGGCTAAGGAAACGGATATCCTCCTTTCTTTTGGTTCTCTTTCGTATCTTGGGCAGGTCATGTCGGACTTTGAGCTTTTATCTGCTTCGTCTATGGCTTAAGAGCAACAAACAAAATAAGCAAATTAATTTCATTTTTTAAGGACATAATAATATGGTAAATCAGAACAAAATCAAACAGGCGGTCCGCCTTCTATTAGAGGGAATCGGTGAGGATATTTCCAGGGAGGGCCTTCTTGACACACCGGACCGTATCGCCAGGATGTATGGGGAACTCTTTGGCGGAATGGAGGAAGACGCCGGCGAACACCTAAGCCGGACCTTCCACGCAGACAGCAGTGAGATGGTGCTTGAGCGAGATATTACCTTCTATTCTACCTGCGAACATCATATGCTGCCCTTTTATGGGAAAGTACATATTGCCTACATTCCAGACGGCAAGGTGGTGGGACTTAGCAAGCTTGCCCGCACTGTGGATGTATTTGCAAGGCGGCTGCAGCTCCAAGAACAGTTGACCGGCCAGATTGCCGACGCACTTATGAAGCATATGCAGCCGAAAGGCGTGCTTGTTATGGTGGAAGCAGAGCACCTTTGCATGTCCATGCGGGGAATAAAAAAACCAGGGAGTCAGACGGTAACGCTGGCGCAGCGCGGGGTCTTTGAAACCAGGCCTGAGCTGGAAGAGCGTTTTTTCCGGATGCTTAAGCAGCAATGAGACTCTCCTTCATCCAAAATCACCCCCTCTACGTCTCATCCTATGAAAGACTGCAGGAGCTTGAAAAAAACCGCAGCTTTTGCCGCCATCAGATAAACCATTACTTAGACGTGGCCAGAATCGCTTATATTCTGAATCTGGAAGGGCAGCTTGGCATCAGCCGAGAGCTCATCTATGCGGCGGCTCTTCTCCACGATATTGGCAAGAGCCGGCAGTATGAGGCACAGATTCCCCATGAGCTTGCAAGTGAAACAATCGCAGCCCAGATTCTTTCTGATATGCCGCCTGAGATTTCATTTTCCCAAAATGAGCAAGGACAAATTCTCACGGCAATCCGTGGACATCGGCGGCTTAGAGAGGCTGCCGAGCCCTTGGAACTCCTTCTATATAAAAGTGACAAGCTGTCACGGGCCTGTTTTGCCTGCCCCGCCAAAGCAGAGTGTAACTGGAGCCTTGACAAGAAGAATATGAAAATTGGATTATAGCAACCGTAAACAACCCAAACACATCATGGAGATTCAATTATGATTATAGGAAAAAAGGAATTTGACACAAACAAGCATACTTACATCATGGGAATCCTGAACGTTACGCCAGACTCCTTTTCCGACGGCGGCAGGTTCCTTTGCCCAGACGCCGCGTTAAGACATGCGGAGGAAATGGTTCGAGACGGAGCAGATATTCTGGATGTGGGGGGTGAATCCACACGTCCCGGACATGTTAAGATTAGTGACGAAGAAGAGATTTTTCGAACCGCGCCTGTGATTGAAAAATTAAAACAAGAATTTGATATTCCCATTTCCATTGATACCTACAAAAGTACTGTGGCCGAAGCCGCACTTCAGGCAGGGGCGGACCTTGTGAACGACATCTGGGGCCTGAAATATGATTCCCGTATGGCAAAGCTTATTGCAGACTATAAGGTTGCCTGTTGTCTGATGCATAACCGAAAAGAGGCTGTTTATGAGGATTTTCTATCGGATTTTATGGAGGATATGCGAAAATGCATCCAGATTGCCAAAGAAGCGGCCATTGCTGACGATAAGATCATTTTAGATCCAGGAGTTGGATTTGGGAAGACTTATGAGCTGAATCTTGAGATTATTCGAGAAGTGGGCCGGATGCAGGAATTGGGCTATCCTGTCCTTCTCGCGGCCTCCCGAAAGTCGGTAATCGGGCTGACGCTTGACCTTCCCGCCGATCAGAGAGAAGAAGGAACCCTTGCCACTACCATTTATGGGGTAATGCATGGCTGCTCCTTTGTGAGAGTCCACGATGTAAAAGGGAATCGAAGGGCCCTAAAGATGATAGAAGCGATCATATAGTATTTGCCAGGAGGACATATGGACCAGATTAAAATACAGAATTTGGAAATATTCGCACATCATGGAGTATTTCCAGAGGAAAATGTGCTTGGACAAAAATTCCTTGTCACTGCCACCCTATATACGGATACAAGAACTGCCGGTAAGACGGACGATTTGGAGTTCTCTATTCACTACGGAGAGATTTGCCAACGGATGGAACATTTTCTGACCACAAATACCTTCAAGCTGTTGGAGAGCGCCGCCGAAGAGCTGGCAGAAATGCTCCTTCTTACCACTCCCCGCTTAGAGAAAATTCGTCTGGAGATTAAAAAACCTTGGGCTCCAATCGGGCTTTCACTTGAAACTGTCTCGGTTGAAATTGAACGCAGATGGCATACAGCCTATATTGCGTTGGGCTCTAATATGGGCGACAAGGAACAGTATCTTACACAGGCCATTGACGCACTAAGCAAGGCTTCTTCTTGTAAGGTGTCACAGGTTTCCTCTTTCCTTCGTACGAAGCCTTACGGGGTCACAGACCAGGATGATTTTCTGAATGGCTGCCTTAAGCTTCGCACCCTTTTAACGCCTCAGGAATTGCTTAAGGTGCTTCATGGGATTGAGAAGGACGCCGGAAGGGAGCGCGTTCTGCGCTGGGGACCTAGAACGCTGGATTTGGACATCATCTTCTATGATGATTGGATTGTGGAAGACAATGATCTGTGTATTCCCCATGTGGATATGCATAGACGGGAATTTGTGCTAAAACCCTTACATGAGCTTGCCCCTTATATGCATCATCCATGTACCGGCAGAACGGTTCAGGAGATGTTAGAAACGCTATGCCCTTCGTTCGCTGTGAAATGATTTTCAGATAAGAAAAGACCCGCCAGATTTCTGTTTGTTCTGGCGGGTCCTTTTAACATGCTGGATTACAGTAGCTTTTTATTTCGTTTGCAATTATTGTAATATTCTCTTCACTAAGATAAGGATGGATTGGTAATGATAATACTTTCTGACACAATTCCTCCGTCACAGGACAACTGATATACTTCTTTAAATCCTGAAACGCTGCCTGCTCATGCATCGGCTTCCAGTAATATACCATAGCCGGTATTCCCTTCTCTTTTAAATATGCCTGTAATCCATCCCGTTGTTCCTGGCTTTCTAACTGGATGGTATACTGCGCCCAGCTAGAATACATTCCTTCTTTCACAATCGGTGTCTTTACCACTTCTTTCAACAACTCTGTGTATCTTTCGGCGGCTCTGTTCACCGCCTCTAACTCATACTCTTGAAATGCCTTAAATTTCACTTGCAAAACCGCCGCCTGCAGGGTATCCAGTCTGGAGTTCCATCCAATCCTCACATTATCATACTTGAAACTCCCTTTTCCATGGACCTTCAGCGATCGAAGATATGCCGCCGTCTTATCGTCATTGGTAAACACTGCTCCTCCATCTCCATAGCAGCCTAAGGGTTTTGCCGGAAAAAAGGAGGTGGTGGCTGCATCTCCAAAACTGCAGGCTTTCCTCCCCTCTATCTCTCCTCCAAACCCTTGGGCTCCGTCTTCCAATAATAACAGTTGGTACTTTTCCGCTATCTTTGCAAGCTTTAGATAATCGGCCGGCTGGCCGAACAAATCCACGGCTATGACGGCTCTTGGTTTCAGTTTCCCTTCCTCCTTCACCGCCTTTATTGCCCGCTCTAAGGATTCTATATCTGCATTAAACGTATCTCGTTCTACGTCATAGAAGACCGGTACCGCCCCCTCGAAGGAAACCACTTCTCCCGATGCAAAAAACGTAAAATCTGGTACAAATACCGCGTCTCCTTCTTTTATCTCCCAGGCCATCAGCATCATCGACAGTGCGTCCGTCCCATTTCCGCAGGCAATGCAATGCTTCACTCCTACATATTCTGCCAAAGCCCCTTCAAGCTCTGTTACCTGCCTTCCGCTGATAAAATTCCCTTCTTCTATGACCTGATGTATCGCCCTGTCAATCTCATCCTTTAGAACCCTGTATTGTTCTTTTAGATCCCTAAACTGCATAATGATTTTCCCTTCCGCATTTTTCACACCTAACGCCCTTTTTTATGACCTCTCCACATTCGCATACCCAGCCGATTTGTCTGGCCGGTATTCCTGCCATCAAAGCATAGTCTGGTACGTCTGAGGTCACCACAGCTCCCGCTGCAATCATTGACCATCTTCCTATGGTATGTCCGCACACAATGGTTGCGTTCGCCCCCACAGTTGCCCCTTCTTTTAAAACTGTTTTTTTATACCCTGCTCTTCCCTTCGGGTATCTGGCTCTTGGCGTAAGGTCATTGGTGAATACCATAGATGGGCCGCAGAATACGTCGTCCTCTATCTCCACTCCCTCGTAAATAGACACATTGTTCTGGACCTTTACCCCATTTCCTATTTTTACATCACTGGACACATTTACATTCTGTCCAAAGGAGCAGTTCTCTCCAATGCTTGCCCCGCTCTGAATGTGGCAGAAATGCCATATTTTTGTCCCTTTTCCTATGGTTACCCTCTCATCCACATAACTGCTTTCGTGTACAAAATAATCACTCATTTTCAAATTCTCCAGCCATATCCGTACTTGCAAATTGAGTCAAGGGAAGTCTTACTGCCTTCCCTTCCTTCTGACTCTTATAGATTGCCAATACAAGCTCCAATGCATTTTTTCCTGCATGTGCGTCTACATAGGGCGCCCTGTTATTTTCAATCGCATCTATCACATCTGCATAGAGGCTTGTATGTCCGTTGCCGTATACATTGCTCGTCTGTTCTTTCAGCCCCTTATTCGCCTGGTCTTTGTCTGTCTCGTCTGAAAAGCTCCACACATCAATATTGTTTGTGGACTTCCCGCCTATTTTCACGGTTCCATTTTCGCCAAACAGATACAGTGTCTCTTCTAAATTCTGTGGATAGACGTTGGTGGTTCCTTCAATCGTCCCAATAGCGCCGTTTTTAAATTTTACTACCGCCATTCCCACATCCTCGGCTTCCAGATAATCATGGAACTGCTGTCTGGTGGCCCCGTAAACCTCTTCGATGTCAGTCCCCATCACCCAGCGCAGCAGGTCGATACCGTGTATGCACTGATTCATAAGCGCGCCCCCGTCCTGGGCCCAGGTGCCTCTCCAGGGAGCCTGTGTATAGTAGCCTTGATTCCGATTCCACCGCACATGAATAGAGCCGTGAGATAGTTTCCCAAATCTCCCGGCCTCCAAAGCTTTCCGCATTTCCTGAACTGCAATATTAAATCTGTTTTGATGACAGGCGGATACCTTTACCTGTTTTTCCTCTGAGAGCTGAATAATCCGCTTGGCATCCGCCATATTCATTGCCATAGGCTTCTCGATAATTACATGAATACCATGGTCAATGCAGTAGAGGGCAATCTGAGCGTGGCTTCCGCTTTCGGTGGCAATTCCTACAAGCTGAATGTCATTTTCCTGAATTAATTTTTTGTAGTCTGTGTAGCGTTTGATTGAGGTATGATGATGTAAATCATGTTTTTCTAACAGTTGTTCCATATGTTCTGGGATAATATCACAGACGGCAGTGAGTTCTAAGTTGTTGTTTTGGACTGCTTTGATATGGTTTGCCGCGATTCTTCCGCAGCCTATTAATGCATATTTCATTATTTTTCTCCTTGTATTAATCTACAGATTTCATAGGCAGCTTTTCCCTGCCCATAATAATCTTCTTTTTTTGACCAGTCGCTCTTTGTATTCAACACTTTGTCTGCAAGGTCAAGTCGCTCTGGCTTTGCAAGTATATTACAATTACCCTTTAAAGTCTCAATCCATTCCGTCTGATCCCTTACAGTCACACACGGAGTCTCTAATATATATGTTTCTTTTTGCAGTCCTCCTGAATCTGTTATGGTTTTTTTAGCATGCTTCACAAAATAAAGCATCTCTAAATACCCCATTGGCTCTGTAAATATAATATTTTTATATCCATATTTCATGTTCAATGTGTCAACCAGTTTCTTCGTCCTAGGGTGAACCGGAAACAACACTGGTTCATCCAACATCTCTAATGCCGCCAAAATTTCCTCTACTTTTCTTAGGGTATCCGTATTTTCCGCGCGATGTATGGTTGCTATATACCATCTAGGAAGCGGCTTCACCTGTCCGCAGCTTCCCTGGAGTTTTTCAAAATAATAGGCTGCTTTATTTTCTTCTAACATCTGTGAATAAAATAAAACAGCATCGCACATAACATCTCCCGTATCATATACTCCCTTTACACGCCCTTCCTTTTCAAGGTTTTTGACTGCCTCTTTCGTAGGACACAGACACAATGTTGATATCCTATCTGTTAAAATTCGATTCTGTTCCTCGGGCATCTGCATATTATAGGATCTTAAGCCTGCTTCTACGTGTACAATAGGTATACATAGCTTAGATGCGGCAATAGCTCCGGCTAATGTAGAATTTGTATCTCCATAGACTAATAAATAGTCTGGCGACTCTTTTAAGAGCACGTCTTCAATTCTTACCATCATCTCTGCTGTCTGCCGGGCATGGGTTCCTGAACCGACCCCCAAATTTATATCCGGCTTCGGTATTTTCAGTTCATCGAAAAAAATATCTGACATATTCGCATCATAGTGTTGACCTGTATGTACTAATATTTCTTGAAAATCTTTTCGAATCAGTCTTGAGACAGCCGCTGCCTTAATAAATTGTGGTCTTGCTCCAACAATTGTTACAATCTTCATACTGGATTTTTCTCCTACAAAACTTCGATATTTGTTCTATTCACAATATTTTTCATTACATTCTTGGTATCAAAAATTACTTTTGCACCTCTTTGAAGCATCTCATAGTCTACATTTGTATGTGCCGCTGTAATCATAACAATGTCATATGTTCCTATAATCGCTTCATCAATCTTCATAATACTCGAATATTTACATCCTTTATATCTGTATTCTGTTACCCAAGGATCATAATAATCAACATAAGCGCCATTCTTCTGAAGTACTTCAATCACTCTCAAAGCCGGACTTTCTCTATAGTCGTCTATATCTTGCTTATATGCAACGCCCACCACAAGTACTTTTGCACCTTTCAAAGCCTTTTCAAATTGGTTCAAAATCTTTGAAGCTCTCTCCACCGTATACTCAGGCATCTTATCGTTAATCATCATAGAGCTCTCAATCATGGAAGTATGAAAACCATACTCTCTTGCTTTCCAAGTCAGATAATAGGGGTCAAGCGGAATACAATGGCCGCCAAGACCGGGACCGGGATAAAATGCTTGAAATCCATATGGCTTTGTTTTCGCCGCATCAATTACCTCCCACATACTAATTCCCATTCGATTGCAAAGCATCGCCAGTTCGTTTACCAAACCAATATTTATATTACGATATGTATTTTCCAAAATTTTTTCCATCTCGGCAATCGCAGGAGAAGCTACCTCACAGACATCGCTTTCTAGAACCGCACGATACATCGCTGCAATAACCTCCGTCGCCTCCTTCCCTACGCCGCCCACAACTTTAGGAGTGTTCTTTGTTTTATAAATCAAATTACCCGGATCGACTCTCTCTGGTGAAAATCCTAAATAAAATTCTTTGCCGCATTGAAGTCCTGAGCCTTTTTCAAGAATAGGCTTAATTAACTCTTCTGTCGTTCCTGGATAAGTGGTTGATTCTAATACTACCATTGTTTCTGCTTTCAAATATTTAGAAATAGCTTCTGTAGAAGTTTTGACATAACTAATATCCGGCTGCTGATGCTCGTCTAGCGGCGTTGGCACACAGATAGCAATAAAATCCACATTTTGAATAAAACTAAAGTCCGTAGTGGCTTCTAACATTCCACTGCGGACTAGTTTTTTCAAATCGCTGTCTACGACGTCTCCAATATAATTATGACCCTCATTCACATGTTCTACTTTTTCCTTCTGTACATCAAAACCGATTGTCTTAAATCCTGCTTTCGCTTTCTCAACCGCTAAGGGCAGACCGACATAACCAAGACCAACAACCCCCACTTTGATTTCTTTGTTTTTAATTTTTTCTAATAATTTTTGTTTCATATTTACTCCTTTAATCATATTTTTGTTATTTTTCTCAGGGAATAATAGAAAGAAGTCGGATAATCTGTATGCTGCTTTGGCTTCTCATTCATAATGCCCTTAAACTCTTCACGCGAGATATCCAGTTTCTGCAGAATAAAATCAATATCCTTTTCCATCTCTTCTTTATCATATAGCGGTTTTTCCATTTCCTTTAACGCTTCCTCCCTGGTCATCTGTCCGGAAACAATCATACTTGACAAATGAGAGGTCCGTTTGTCTACATGAAATTTATGATAAAACCAATATAGTTGAATAAATTTTGTTAATGTATTTTCCAAATGCTTACTTCCATAATATTCAAATCCACAAAATTCTTCTAATTCTTTTAATGCTCGTTTACGATTATAATCAACATAATTAAGAGGTCTTGGAGATTCAATTTTTAAAACTTTTTTATCAATCGCACGCTGCCATTCTGACAAAATCGGCAGCTTATCTATGGATGTTCTCCCAAATTTTTTATTGATATATTTTAAATTTTTCGTATCAAAGGCTGAATGGGTGTTGCCTCTTTGTAAGATACATTCAAGTGCAAAATTACCGCCTGATAAAAATGTATGAATTTTATGCTTACGCATATATTTATATATACACGCAAAGAGAACATTATCCTGCGGAACGGCCAGATTAGGCACACCCGCAAACACATATGCTCTCGTCAACTCATTAAACTGCTTCTCATCAGGCTTTATTGTAATCAGTTTAATTTTAGCTTTATTACATAATTTCTTAATGTTTCTTTTTGATATTTCTGTATCATATCCATCATCTACGTGAATAGCTAAGATTCTTAATCCCCATTTTTTTGCGCCTAGATAAGCAAGGTATGATGAATCCAGACCTCCGGAAATTCCCATAATACAATCATATTGTTTGTTTCTATTTTCTTTTTTTATTCTATCAATCAATACCTTTAATTTTTCCCTTCCTTCACTATTCGGGAAATAAACCATATTTTTAGCCTTCCATGCATCAGTACAATAATTGCATTGTCCATCCTTGTGAAATGTAATGGTATCGTCTGACTTGTTATCCATGATACATTTACTACATACTTGAACATCTTTCATTTTATTATCCCTCCATCTGTTAACGGTTTATATACGTAATTACAAAATCATTACAGCGAAAACACCCCCAATTATCAAGAAATATATACTAATAAATTTCAAATATCGCAGAAAGTTCTTTTTGAGACAATAAAAGTTTAGTCCCATATCAACTATCAATACAATACTCATTCCGATTGAAAACCAGATAATCGTTCCGACAAAACTGCCGCTGCTACTAAAGCCCCGCCATATAAAAAGGCTTATTATTAAAATCTGTATTATTGAATAGTACAAATTGATATTTTGACGCCCTATGGTAACTCGGCAATAACTCGTACATGTAGCGCAGAATTGCAGCACGTATTGCACTACTAAAATACTTGCTAATATTCCGGCCTCTCTCCACTGATTCCCCAATAGAAACGTAAATATTCTCTCTCCAAAAACAATAACTATAATACTAGGTATCAGAGAAATCCACATGATTTTTGAAATCAATTTATATGTAAAATCAGATATGTTTTCTCCATTTCTATTATATCTGCTTGTTGTCCTAAAATAGACAGTACCAATTGGAGCCGCAATTAGTATGGCCGGATACTGCAAAAGTCTTACACACATTGTATAACTTCCAACTTGAGCATTTCCAAATATCCTGGAAAAAATCTGTACCGGCAGTTGTACTGCAAACTGACTTATAAAATTGGCTGGATACTGAAATAAAATAAATTTTTTGTAAGATATAAACAAATTTTTTATATCTTTTAAATTTATTTCAAACCAAAATGGTTTTGTCCTTTTTATCATTTGAGTACATGTACAAATCAAACTAAGTATAGAAGCGCCTATAAACCCTATGATCCCCATATGAATGATTCCAAATGGCAGTGTAATCACTAATTTGGATATTGCTCCAATGATAGGATTGATAAAAAGTACTTTATTCATTCCTCTGCGGTTGGTGTACGTTATTAATAGAGAATTTAGATTTGTCAGTATAACGTAACCTCCCATGATCATTAAAGTCATAGCGTATGAAAAGGAAACTTCAAAAAACCTATAGTAGGGCATAATAAGAATACAGCCTATCATTATAAATGAGGTAAGAAAAAGTTGTATATAAAATGTCATCGTCAATACCTTTTTCGCTTCACTATCTTCTTTCGGAAGCATAATCGACGAATTCAGTCCCAGTGTAGTGATCCCGACAATTATTGTTGCGGTAGATGTAAATATTCCAAATTCACCATACACTTCATCTGTGTATAGCCTGCTAATGATAGGTATTGTTATGATATTAATGATTTGTGCTAACAAATTCCCTGCGCCTACGCTGAATACACTTTTTAAAAACTCATTTTTCTTTATACTACGTATAATATTCATTTTTACCTTCTTTCTTCCTGCAAAAACAATGAAAACAAAATCCTAATAGCATAAAGAATTCTGTAGAAGCTATATAGCTTCCGGAAAAAAACAATGGAAATAATCCGATTCCGCAAAATATATATGCAATAAATATCATATCCTCATCATTATGATCAAAAAGAATTTCGCGTAAAGAATAAAGAAAAAGCAATATTAGAATAACCCCCAATACAATTCCAAATTGAAGTATTAATTCAACAAAAAAATTGTGAGGATACCATCCTATCGCCTGATCACCTATGCTTATTCTATTCTTCAATAAAACCCTATCATTTAAACATCCTACTCCAAAGAAATAGTGTTCCGCCAAAATATCAAAGCTGTATTTTACAAGAGAGGCTCTCGCATTATCTTCAAAAAATGATGACGATGCGATTTTATCTAACACACGAACACTGACATTCCATTTATAAAAAAGATTTAACAGCCAAGTAACTATGTTCATCATATTCTTGATTATGAGGATGCCTAACACCATGATTGTTCCTATGGAAAACACTTTATTCTTTATATTGTTTCTTTTTCTAAAAATAATATAAAATACTAAAATCAAAATGGAACAGAACAATGCCCCCCTAGCTCCGCATGACAATACCATAATTTCAGCGAAACAAAAATTTATAAAGTGTAACAGATGAAACTTATTCATAAAAAAAACTGCTGAAATAACCGCCGGAATCAAAAATTGGTATGCCAGATATTGAGAATATGTTCCAGATGCAAGTTCCTGCGCATGAAATACAAAAATATTTACAAAAAGTGAAACATTAAAAATATATGATGTAATACCTAAATATTTTTTCAACTTCTCCATATTGTCTATAGAATTTGCAATGTAAAATGCCGGAAAGCACTTCAAAATAGTTTCGCTATACACTGTTTTTGCCATTTCCCAGTTAAAAAGCGGTGAAATTGCCGATAAAACTATAGAAATAAAGAAGAAATATGTAAAAATCAAATGTTCTTTTTTTATAGCTTCTCCTATTTTTTTTAAAGATAAAAATACTAATACTACTAATATGCCATTAAATAATATTTTATCTAATCCTCTTGTATATCCAACTATTTTCATTATAGCATTTGAAAAAGTGATTTGTAATTGGCTATGACATAGAAAAGCACAACATAGAATGGTATTACTATTCTCATTGATATCCCGTACTGATATTTTAATCATTCTTTTTCTCTTTCATAATATTATTTAGACTTTTCTTTAATTTTAGATTTTCCTTTTCCCAGCAAAGCTCTTTTTTTGCTTTTATAAGATTTTCTTTTAACCTGAAATATATTTGAGGATTGTCTTTTAGCTTACTCACGCTTTTACAAACATTTTCCATATCATAAGGAGCACAGGTTATGCCTATATCATATAGATCGATAATTTTTTTAACTTCTGGAAAATTAGAGGCTAAAATGGGAGTCATACTCTGTATACTTTCGAAAAATTTGTTGGGCAGCATATAGTAATAACTCTCACAAATTCCTGGAATTAAAATCACTTCCAAATCAACCGCGCCTACATAATCTCCTAGCTGTTGCTGAGAAACTGCTTCTAAAAATAACACTTTTGAATCTATTCCTATCTGTTTACACAATTTTTTTAAACTTTTTAGATAGTTTTCATCCCCATTTCCTAAAACAATGCCCGCGGTATTAGAAACTGAACCAACGATATTAAGCATAGCTTCTATTCCTCTATTCGGAATAACCCCGCCATGATACATTAGCAAAAACGTATCTTTTTCCAATCCCATTTTTTTTAGAAACGTTTTTCTAAGTTCCGCACTTTTCTGCTCATTGGTATGATAAGAATAAGGTATATTTCTGATGACTAGAGGACGCATATTTAAATTGTATTTTTCCTGTACCTTTGCTGCAATACTATCGCTTACTACTATGGACAAATCACTCGTTCTTATTGCAAATTTCTCAAGTACGCCGATAATCTTCTTTTGGAGTAAGTTCCTTTTTATATTTCTTCCGATTTCAAATTCATGCGCATCATAAATTAGTTTAGGAGGATTACTTACAAACCGTGTAGAAAAATATCCAATCAAGTATGCCGTCAAATCATGCCCACTGATGATTTCCGGATTCAATTTTCTAATTCGCATACTCCATAAAAAAATTGTAAAAATTCTATTTAATGGAATTAAGAACCTACTCTCTCCCAAATACCTAGTTGTGTAAAAACATAATTTATAATTATTCCTTGTTGTTTCCACCTTGCGATCTTTTTTTCTGTCTCCTTTGGCAACGACTAGAATATCCATTTTCAATTCCTGTGCAACCGACAATTCTCTTTCATCTCGACTTTGATTTTTAAATTCTGCACAAACTATTTTTAAATATGTCATCTTTCTACCTTCTATTAACTATACTCTTAACTCTATTTGTCCATATAACTCAATTAGCTTTTTTTCTTCCATTTCCCAATTATACTTTTCTTCTGCCGCTTTACGTCCATTTTCTCCCATTTTTTTAGCTTTCTCTGTATCATTCTTCAGAGTCAAAATCGCTTCGATAATCTCATGTTGATTATACGGATTAACGCATATTCCACATTCCCATTCTTCAATAATTTTTTTCCACAGTTTAAAATCTGTACAAATAACAGGTATTCCAGCCTCCATATATTCAAATAATTTTGTATTTCCTAAAGTCCCCGTCTTATATCCTACATTTGCGTTATAAGAGTTAAGCGCCATACCTGCCAACGAACGGGCATATATCTTTTTTACCTCCTCATGGGGTTTTACTCCGAGATAGTTTACTCTTTCCCACCCTTTTTCTTTTTTCAATTCTTCCATATAACCTCCGCTTCCTTTTCCAACAAGGTTATATCTCACCTCGCATTGTTCCAAGCAGCCTATGACGTTATGATGCATCCACTGTTCTGATATTCCACCTGCAAAACAGATACTATCCGTCCTGCCTTCTTCACCTGCGCCAATTTGTATTTTATCGGTTATAATAGGGAAATTTGAAATAACGGTCGTCTTAATTCCTTTTTTAGAAAACCTATCTGAAATATGAGGCGAAACCGTTATAACTGCATCAAATTTTTGGGAAATATTTTTTTCTGTAACTTCTATTAAGAAAGAAACTATTCTTCTCAGTACAGACGGTATCCACGTTTTTCCTAACACCTGTCTCCCTATATCTTCATGAGCGTCGTATATCACTTTCTTTCCTTTCTTTTTCAAAAGGTATCCACAGGGTAATAACTCTGGATCATGCAGATGGTAGATTTGACTGTCTGTTCGGAGCGCCTGCTTATACACACGGTATGTCGAAAAAAGGATTCTTTTTATACGATTTTTATCTTGGGGAATACCAATGATATGTATGGATTCTTTCTCTTTACTATCTCCTGGAGCTATGAGACTTACATCATATCCTGCCTTCTTTAATGATACACATTCTTTCTCAAATATCCTTACATCATCAGCCTTATGCACGCTAGTCAAATGACATATTTTCACTCTCTATATCCTCCAATATTTTCCTATACTTAGGCCCTAATACGTTAAAACTATATTTCTTTTCTATCTCCTCTTTTCCTCTTTTTCCCATATGTTTTTTTTCTTTTTCAGACATCTTATAGAGCCGTAAAATCGCATCTGCATACTTTTCTTCCTTCCCATACTCCATAGTAATTCCGCCCCCGCTATCTTTTACAACATTTTCTGCATCGCATGCAAAGACAACGGGCCTGCCCGAATATAAATAATCATTTAGTTTATTCATACTTAGCCCATATTTATACAAACTTACATTCTCATGTGCTGCTAAACAAATTTTGCCCTTTTTTAAAGCTAACGCCACCTGCTCTTTTGTAATTTTAGAAAAGAATCTCACGTTTTCAATCCTATGCTTTTTACAATATTCTAATAATCTCTCTTTTTCGTGCCCATCTCCAATGATTGCAAATTTAATTTCCGGTTCTTTTTCAAATACCATTTCTGCAGATTGCAGAATGAATTGAACACATTCTGCCGCCACAAGACTTCCTGCATAAACTGCACACCAGTTCTCTTCTAAATACTGATTCATATCCTCCGGCAAATTTAATTCTTCATCAGCCAGGGCCTTATCTATAATGTCAGTATTAATACCGTTAGGAATCCATTCTATTTTTTTTCTTGATATCTTATACTGATTACATATGTATTGATAGGCATACGGCATTGTTGTTATAATTTTATCCGACCTATCATATGCCCTCTTCTCAATCAAGCCAAAAAAGTAGACAATTATATTTGCGGGAGACATACCGCATAATTCGATAAATGATAATGGCCACAAATCTCTTACTTCACATATAAATTTACTGTCTGCCTTTTTTGATATCCAATATGCTGCCTCCCATGCCAATGGATGTACTGATGAACCTATTACAAAGTCCGGTCTGCCATATATATTCTCTATCTGGTTATAATACTTCTTCACTTTTCTTACATAAGAAAACATATTTAATATACGTTTTCCTCCGTTATCCATATATGGAGGACTCGTTCTCAGCCACACATATTTTATATTTTTTTCTATATTTTGAATAAAAAATTCTTGATCATTCAGATAAGTTCTTGGACCATGCAGAAAAGAAGAGGCAATAACAATAACCTTTATATCTGCATTCTTTACAAATTGTTTTGCTAATTCAAAATGGCGATGTCCCTCCAAACCAGCATGATGATTACATATCCAAATCGTTTTTTTCATTTTATCCCTCTAATTGTGTCTCTCATTTTTTTGTTCTATATAATGGAAAAAAATCTGAATCCATTTCGATGAGATTGAAATTCATCCTAGTAAATTGATCATATTTCTCTTTATCAAATATCCTCTTTCCTATATAAAAATCCATCTCTCCCTCCGGAGCAAAGGATTTTTTATACCTATATATCCCATCGTCGCTGCCATATCCCCCGCCTAGCACAAAGTTTCTAAGTCCTTTTTCTTTGGCCCATTTTATAATCTCAACCTTCAGAAAATCATTTGGCCTTACATGAAAATAATGACTGTCCGTACCACCCAGATATGAGTAAGCGTTTTCACTTCCGTAGATTACCAACTCTGTGGATATAATCTGCCCTTCATACAATACATGGAAGTAACACACATTTTCTCTCATCTCATTTAAGGTCTTAAAAAAGCTTTCTTGAAAAAAGAACGCTTCTTCTGCCTCCGTACGCTCCATAGTTCCATAATAAATGCGGAGGAAGTCGTCCAACTTTTCTCCGCATTCGTCTATCATTATTTCAAGCCCGTTCTTTTGAGCTTTTCGATAATTTTTTCTTACTTTATGTTCAAAATTTGAAAAAATTTCTTCCATTGTCCCTTCCAGGCTGCGTACAATATTATGTGTCCTGGTTTCGATCTGTCCTGTATAATATTTACGATATGGTTCCATCAATTCAAATCGAACAAACTCACTCACATACCTATTCTTAGCACAATATGCATCATACTCCTTCAGAATTATCTGGAAACTTGATTCATCTCCCATAAGCATAAAACCGCCGTATCCGTAGGGAGAACTTATATCAAAGTATTTTCCCTTTTCCAACTTTCCCTGAAACTGAGCGCACTCTGCAATGTCTCTTTTCATAATCACATTGACTGCTTTGGCCTTACTGCACTCCACATAAATAAGAACCGGATTCCCCTCCCCCTCATTCTGAAAAGCTTTTGCATAACTGTTTAGATAGAACACGTCATATTTTTCAAATCCCTTTACAGCCGCATCCCATTCTTCCTTTTCATCAATCTGTATTTCACGAATCACGCTTTTCACCATCCTCTATTTTTGTAAAGCCTCTTTAATCTCCGCTGGTATATCCCTGTCGGCAAGATAGATAAAATAATTCGTATCAAACGATCTGTTCTGCACGATTTCCTGCAGCTCACTTGTCACCTGATTCTTCTTATACAGCCAGGAATACTCTTCACAGCGCTGGAACAATTCCTCCAAAAAAGCCGTCTGCTTTGCCACGAACAAAACGCCGCTGCTTCGTTGCTTCTGACTATCTAACCTTGGCCTTCTGTATCTATTCATAGCAACCTCAATGGAGCCTTTTATATAGGAATAACCTGTACTCAGCTCTGTAAGTGGATATGAAATATGGTCTCCGCCTGAACGGGCGTTTAACTCGATAAGATAGATATCATCATTCACAATCTTTATCTCTGTATGCGAGGTTGTATTATCCACGCATACAGCCTCCAATAATTGAGAAATTACACTTTTTATCTTACTTCTCATTTCATTGGTAAGCTTGGCCGGCTGCATATGTCCTAATTCAACGCAATGCGGGGGACCTGAGCTAAGTTTTTCAGTCACCTGGATAATATCATGACATCCATGATAGGAAATGCCTTCAACCGAATACTCTTTGCCTCCTTCTATGTATTGCTCGATGATAATCTTCGTCTTTTCCTTAGGCATATTAACATTTGCAAATGCAATCGCATCTTGCATTTCTTCCTGACAATTGGCTACGGATATCCCACGTTTCCCCCCTAAGGAGGTCGGCTTAATAATGACTGGAAATTGTCTTACCATCGGCGCCGTATGACCAGGCTCACAAACTACATATTCCGGTTGTCTTAACTTATCCACCGTTTTTGCCTTTTCTCGCACATAACTCTTGTCCGTAATCTGTTCAGAAACCTTAACCGACATTCCATTCAATCCCATTATCTGCGCCGTCTTTGCCGCAATATCTATGGTCAATTCCGTCGTGGCTATCACACCGCCGACCTTAAGCTTTCTGCAAATAGTAACAATCTTATCTATTTCAAATATGGATACCAAATGGTGTTCATCCGAATGTCCTATGACCCTGTCAGAAGAATCATTTGAAAAGCTATGGGTCTCAAGATTCATCTTTTTCGCCTCGTCCGCGATGAGCACAGCCTGTTCTCCTGACCCAATAATTGCTAACCTGTCTCTCATTCTTTTCTCCTTATCCTAACAATGTATATTCTTTACCAGTTGATACGCTTCCTCCTCCATCCCATGCCTTTGATAAAAATGACGTCCTTTTTCATTCACTACGTCCACAAATGTAAACAGAGCTGTCTTCTTTCCACAAATTTCGTTTTCGACACTTTCAAACAACCTACTTGCAATGTGCTTTTTTCGGTATTCTGGAAGAACTGTAATTGCATTTAATAAATACCGTTCTTCTTTCCGGTATTCATAAGGAAACACCCAAATAAAGCCCGCCAGCTCTTTTTTATCAAAATACCCATAAACAATCGCCTTATCCTGCATGATATAATCTATAAGCTCTGTAATTCTAACGAACGCCGTCTGATAGTCTTCAGACTGTGTCAATATATGTGCCTTTGTATTAATAAGAAATAATTCTGCCAATTCTTTCCGGTATTCATATGCTTGTTGAGAAGTAATCTTTTTTACCCCCCCCCCCTCATATTTTTCACCTGTCAGCTTCTTCTTTACAAGCTGTATTCTTTCCATCTGATACCCCATCCGATCATAGAAATTGATTGCCTCTCTATTGAAAGCCTCTGCATGTAAAAATACGGAATGACATCCCATCGTTTTCCCTATTTTTTCTATTTCAGACAGAAGCGTTTTCCCTACTTTACACCTTCTAAATCTTTCGTCCACATGCAGTATACTTACATATAACCGCTCTTTGTCATCGCGAAATGGATATTGATACCCCCATATAAAACCAATCATTTCTTCCTCTGCCATTGCTCCGCAAACGACCGCCGTTCCCTCTTCCATATGGGTCAACATTTCTTCATATTTTGTTTCAGCATCTGAATATTGATAAGCTTCTTCATATGAAGTATTTTTTACACTTTCATATATATATCGGATGATATTTCTCCTATGGCCTAAAGCCTCCTCAATACTTAACCGCTTAATTTGATACATTCCTATCCCCACTTTCTCAGATTTTCTGCTATCCTCTCTATATCCTCTTCGTCATATCGCTGATCAATGGGGAAACATAATACCGTATCATATATTTCCTGAGCCTCTTTACATATTTGAGGCATAAAGCTGGGTTTGGGCCAGACAATCGGAGCATAAATATTCTGTTCTCTCATCTTAATCTGCAGTTCATTGCGTTTTTCTGACAATATTGCCAAATAAAGCGGCACATCCTTTTCTTTTAATTGGGGTGTTAGGATTCTGTAATTCATATGATTTCTGATATTTTCATATAGTTTCTCATAGTTCTTACGCCGTTTTCTTTTTAACTCTTCGATATTTAAACTGCATTGGATTTCAATCCCTGCCTGGCTGATTCTAAAATACTTTTCCTCCGCGTCTAATATTTCCTCCGCCTCCTTGAAGCTTTTCAAGAACTCTTTTTTCTCACCCTTGCTCTCGTACAAATATTTATATTTTAAATAAGATGCCTCAAGCTTCTTATTTTCAAGCTCTTTATCATAATTTGCAGGCTTGTCTTCAAATACGCCTTCCCTGCAAACTGCAAAACCACCGTCTGGCAGCGCCGCCCATTTTCTCAAACTTCCAATGGTGTAATCCACAGGTAATCCCGAGAAATCACTGTAAAGACATTGCGTTCGATCTTCAATAAAAATGACCCCCTGCTCAACAAACTCGGAAGCTATCTTCTCAAATCCTTTCAATGTGTCGAACCCAAAATACCGATGTATAAGAACCACCTGCGCGCCGCTTGATATGAGAATCTCCCGAAATCTATTCTCATCAATATCCAGCGTAGGATTAATGGGATATGCCGCAATTTTGTAGCCTCTCTTCACAAACGGCTCGATTACTACCTCACAGGTAAAGGGAGGGACTAAGGCAATTTTTCTAATTTTAGGCTGCCTTCTCTCAATGGTGTCCAATACAAAGCCTTCCGCCCCTCGTCCTGTAGATAAAACAACCTCGTCGCTGCCCTTTATCCCATACCGGCCAATATGTAAAACAGAACCTTTATTAAGCATAATATTGGGATTAAGATCAAAATTACTACCTATTTCCTTCTGCATTACAAGAAATTCTCCTCTCTATATTCAACGGTTGGTGAAGTATTATCTCTTTCCCATTTACAACGTAATGTAATCGTCCGTCTTTATCTTTTCTTGCTAAGGACACATCTGCTACATTCTTTCGCCCGATAACCTTTTTTATTGTTTCAAAAAATATTTTCGTATCTGCCGCAAAACTAATATTCCCTATGTATTCTAAATCATATGCAAAAATTTCTTCCCAAGACAAAAAGCTTCTTCCATTAACCTGTGCCAGTCCCGTAAGTCCAGGACGGACATCGTGCCGGTGATGTTCCGCTTTTGTATAATAGGGAATATATTCGGGCACCAACGGCCTGGGACCTACAATGGAACAATCACCCGCTATAATATTTAACAACTCCGGCAGCTCATCCAGACTGGTTTTTCGCAAAAATTTACCGTAAGCTGTTAATCGCATTTCATCGGGCAGTAAATTTCCATTCTGATCTTTTCTGTTTGACATAGTGCGGAATTTGATAAGTTTAAATATTTTTTCATTTTTTCCCGGTCTTTTTTGTATAAAAAAAGGATTCCCTCTCATTGCGATACTTCCTCCTAAAATAAGACCTGCCAATAGCGGTGAAAGAAGGACTAAGGCAATCGTCGACAATATAAAATCGAGCGTTCTTTTTATATATACCGCATAAAATCCCTGCTTTTTTTCTATATGTTCACTTGTTTGCATCCTTCTTTTTCCTGTATTCTTATTTCTCCTTTGTATCATGCAAAACACCTTTTTATGATTTCTATGATCTGTTCCTGTTCCTTTGCCGTCATCTTGTTATCGCTAGGAAGACATAACCCCCGCTGAAAGATATCCATCCCTACATCTAATGCTTTTCTCCCTCTTCCATTCCCCTGGCGGGTGACAAATCCATTCATCCGGTAAATAGGCTGCATATGCATGGGTTTCCAGATTGGTCGTCCTTCTGCGTTATATTTCCCAAGCATTTCCAAAATCTCAGTGGGACAGCTCTTCCCTTTTTCACTAATATAAATTGCTTCCTGTTCTCCGCGAATCTGTCTGCACATGGCTTCTGAACGAATTGTCATACATGACAGCCAATAATTTGGCTCGCTGTTCACCTTATCGAAGGGATTCATTTCGATTGGCAAATCCGTAAGGCCCTTTTGATACCTCTCATAAATCGCCTTCTTCTGCGAGATATGTTCCTCCAAGTATGGAATCTGTCCTCTGACCACACCTGCAATCACATTACTCATGCGATAGTTATAGCCTAACTCTTCGTGCTGATACCAAGGTGCATTTTCCCTGGCCTGTGTAGACCATTTTCGCACTTTATCAGCATCCTCCAAAATATCCGTCAGCAACATCCCTCCGGAAGAGCCTGTGATTATCTTATTCCCATTAAATGAGATACAACTATAAGCTCCGAACTTCCCCGTCTGCCTGCCTTTATAAGCTGCTCCAAAGGACTCTGCCGCATCCTCAATCATCACCGCGCCATGCCGTTCACACACTTCCTTCAGCTCATCCATCTTTCCAGGCGTTCCATACAAGTGTGCAAATACAACCACCCTTACCTCTGGATAACATTCAAACGCCTTCTCAAGCGCCACTGGGTCCATATTCCAGGTATCGTATTCTGTATCAATAAATATTGGTTCTCCGCCCTCATATACCACCGGATTCACTGTGGCATCAAATGTCATATCAGAACAAAACACTTTCTCTTTTGGCCGCACTCCCGCCAATTTCACTGCCATATGCAAAGCAGCCGTCCCAGACGATAATGCAACCGCATATTTACACCCAATCTTTTCACAGGCCATCCGTTCTGCTTCGTTGATATTTTCACCCACAGTAGACATCCAGTTCGTCTCATATGCTTTCCTAATGTACTCCAATTCCGGCCCATGCATGGTCGGTGAACTAAGCCAGATTTTTGACTCAAACGGACATAGATTTTCTTCCATTCCACTCATACCTCATCTTCCTTCAACCTAATCCCCAGATAAACTTCTCTCTTCCTCCCCAGAAGCTCCTGCTCAATCCACACATACCTCTTGCGCAGCCTCTGCTTCACAATCCGGTCAAAATACACCCCCACCGGACCGTCTGCCCGTATAATCTGTCCCTGTGCATCCACCTCCACCAGTGAGCGTCTCACCACATGCTCTCCATCCTGTATACTTCTTAAAAACATTTCCTCAGCTTCATCTACACAAAAAAACGAGTCCTGTTGATCGCTGAGAAGCTTCGTCAACTTAGGAACCCGTTTTAACTCCAAAAACATCCTCTGCGGCTCTTCTGTCACCACAAACACATAAGCCGGAAACAACGGATACAAATCAATCTTATATTCTCCACCCACCTTACGGAACCGCTCTCTTCGAATACAGAAACATTCCTCGTAGTACCCTTTGGGAACAATTCTCTTTATCATGGTGATAAGCTCATCCTCCTCGCCGGTGTGTGTCTGAATCACATACCACATCAAAATCACCTCATTTTAGGGTAAGCTTCGCCATATCCACAGCAAAAGCCCTGAATCCCCTCTTCCTCCCGATTTATAGCAAATGAAAACAAAAATCATAGCCCATTACTACAACTTCGTTTCATGATTTGCCCTGTTTACGTGCCGCTTGTCCTAAAAGCCCGGCCGCTGACACTTTTTGAAAATCTTTTACATCTGGCTTTCTCAACTCTTTGCCATAATCTCAAGCCCCGTCCACAGCCCTTGGTCCTGATAGATCTGCAATGGGCTGTCTATTCGTGCCATTCTTTTATGACGGTCTATTTTCCGAATCTTACACTCTCTTCCGCAAAGAGGCCCTTCTGTCACAAAGGTCTCCCCGTCCCTGATATACCCTTTCGACATTGCAATACAATGGGTATTTCCTCCCATATCCTCAAGGAAGTCTCTTTCAGGCTTTAGAAGCTTAAGACTATACATTCCGACGCCCAGTTCCCGAAATACTGCCGTTTCTTTTGCAGCTTTCTCCAACCGTTTCCTGCTGTCTATCTTTGCGAATACACACCCCTTTAGAAAAGTTTCTTCCTGACAATGCCAGTTCCCGTTATACCGCCTCATTTTTTCAAAAGTAATCAGAAAAATTTCATCTTTCCCCAAACAACAATACCGTTGCCTAAGTAATTCTGCCGCCTGCTTTTCTTTTCCCTTTTCACAATGCAGTATATACCAGATTAGAAACACCTCCCTACTTTTCGCTGAGTAAGATACTCTGCGAAAATTTTTGATACATTCGCCCTATAAATTATCAGAATAATATAAAATTTAAAAATTTGAATTAGATAATAATATTTTTTTTAATAATTAGAGCAATAATTATAACCTGCATTTCATACCAAATCCTTCTAAAAGTAATTTAGGTATTGAATTATTTTCTTTAGATGGTTATAATAGATACGTTATTAAAAGAAAAAATCGCAGAGTATCTTACTCTGCGATTTTTCTATGTTATCAATTATTTTATAAAACTTGCCAATGCTGTTGACCATACTCCCACAAAAGTGTTATAAATAACTTAGGATTGTATCAACAACACATATAGGAGATTAAAATGCCAAACATCAAATTAATGGAAACGGCGCTTCCAATCGCGCCACTAAAAATCGCGGCTCTCGATTCCTGTAAGGAGCTTGGGCAAAAAGTAGACCAATACATCGTACAGTTCCGTCAGGACACCCTGCGGGAATCTCTGGATTCTCCGCTCTTTTCCAGCTACCAACTGGATACCTACCTGGTGGGCTGCCAATGCCCGCGCTTTGGCACTGGGGAAGCCAAAGGCCTGATTCACGAATCTATCCGCGGTAAAGATCTATTTATCATTGTTGACGTATGCAACCACAGCCTGACTTACACGGTCAACGGACACCCGAACCATATGTCCCCTGATGATCACTACCAAGACCTAAAACGTATCATCTCGGCAGCCAACGGCAAGGCTCACAGGTTAAATGTAATTATGCCTTTCCTGTACGAGAGCCGCCAGCACAAACGCACGAAACGGGAATCTTTAGACTGTGCTCTGGCGCTTCAAGAACTAACGGATATGGGTGTGGACAACATCATTACCTTTGACGCCCATGATCCCAGGGTGCAAAATTCCATTCCCCTCCACGGTTTCGACAGCTTCAACCCGCCATATCAGTTCATCAAGGCCCTGCTGCGCGCGGAGCCTAATCTGGTAGTAGATAAAGACCACCTGATGATCGTAAGCCCTGACGAGGGCGCTATGCATCGTGCCATCTATTTTTCCAACGTAACTGGCGTGAACATGGGGATGTTCTACAAACGCCGGGATTATTCCACTATTGTAAAGGGAAAGAATCCGATTGTTGCACATGAATTTTTGGGGGATGATATTCACGGAAAGGATGTAATCATTGTAGATGATATGATTTCTTCCGGGGAAAGTATGCTGGATGTGGCCAAGCAGATCAAGGAGCGCGGCGCAAACCGTGTGTTTGTCTGCACCACCTTCGGACTGTTCACAGAGGGCTTCGGAATCTTTGATGATTATTACAATAGAGGCTATATTGACCGTGTTATCACCACCAACCTGACCTACCTTCCGGCGGAAGCCTATGAAAAGCCATACTTTGTGGTTGCTGACATGAGCAAGTTCATCGCGCTGATCATAGATTCCATGAACCACGATATTACTATCGGAAAGGTCTTGAATCCGACAGATAAGATTCATGCGTTATTGAAGCAACACAACGAGGCATGTAGGAAATAAATATCCGGACTGCTTCTAACAAGGGCTGCCGCAAAATCGGATGTATCCCATTTTGCGGCAGCCCTTCCTTTTTGTATATTGGATTGTACTTTCTAAAAATTCGTATATTTTTCGCCGTTCTGCATCCGGATCCCTTTTGCGGCAGCCATCTCGGACACTGTCACTAACTGGAAGCCCTTCTCAATCAGCTTCGGTATCAATACGATAGCTGCATCCACGCTCTCTGTATGGATGTCATGCATCAGAATAATATCGCCGTCCTTTGCTTTCTCCATAACGTTATCAATCGTTGTCTGCGCGTTCCTTGTCTTCCAGTCCAGAGTATCTATATTCCAGAGTATCAGCGGCATTCCGGCTACGGACTTCAACGTGCTTCCAATGGCCCCATATGGAGGACGCAGTACGGAAGCCGCCAGGCCCGCCGCATCCTTTAAATTCTGGTTCGTGCGGTCAATCTGGTCGCGGATTCCTGCCGCGTCCATCTTAGAAAGATCAGGGTGGTCGAAAGAATGGCTTCCAAGCTCACAGCCAATCTCTTTCATCCGCTTCACTTCATTCTGATACCTCGGCACGTTCTTCCCCTGCATAAAGAAGGTCGCATGGGCATGGTTCGCTGCCAAAGTCTCTAAAAGCTCACCGGTCCGCTGCCCTGGTCCGTCGTCAAAGGTCAGCGCAACCATAGGTCTGGAAGGATCTACATTACTGTCCTCCGTAGACTGAAGCACTCCTTCCTTGTCAAATGAGCACTTTGCCATCCCTATGTAAAGCTCGCCCCTGGCCATCTTTCCTTCCTGGTCAAAGTAGTATGTTTTCTCCTCAATATCCTTCCAGCCGGTGGCCATACGGCCATCTTCCTCCAGATAGTACCTGGAATCCTCCACATCCACCCAGCCGGTCTTACGGACACCGTCACTATCCATATAATATCTGACGCCCTCTACCTCTGCCCAGCCAGTCACTTTATTGCCGTCTCCGTCAAAATAATAGGTGTTCCCCTTAGAAACTATGAACTCGTTGGTGACATAGCTTCCATCGTGGCGTTTGAAACGAGAACCGTCCCAATCTCCGGCTGCGTTCTTCACCGTAAGCATTGCATCCAGCGTATCAACTCTTACAAGCCCCATCCATTCCTTTCCAAGCGACGCCTTAATCTCGTCCGAAAGTTTCAGATGCATCGGATATTCTCCCTCTGCAGTAGTATCCGCCTCACATTCCACCGTATAGCCCTTGCCGCTCTCAAAATCTTTCAACAGGTCAGCCGCCGTGTAGCCGGACGCCCCGTCTAAGATTGTCTCTTCATTCCCAACAAGCTCCCCCTCTAACCCGAACTGCGGAAGCTCTTCTCCCTGTAAGATAGACGCCTCCTTTAACTTAAGGTAGAGAGACGCCCCCTGTCTGGAAGCAGTTGCCGTGGTTAAGAAAAAAAGAGGCAGCACACTAATCAGCAAAAGAGTAAGAATGCGCAGACACATCCTCACTCTCCTCACCTTCTTAATTCTCTTCTCCTTTAGTAATCTTCGCTCCTCGCTTCTATCATTCGTCATTTCTTACATCTCCCCCGTATATCCAGCCAATCCCTCATGTCATGAACGGAAACTTTAATTCTTTAGTTCCTTAGCTGAGTATACAGGAAATCTAAAAGCAATTCAATAAAGATTATGTTAAGAATATTTAATTATTCTTTAATATTTCCTACTTGATAACCCGGACACGCAAAACCTCTTTCACCTGCCCAAGCTCTTCTGCCAAACTATCCGATATTGGACTGTCTATATCAATCATCGTATACGCATATTTCCCTTTACTCTTATTCGTCAGATCCGCAATATTCATGTTATCTTCCGCCAGAATCTTCGTAAACTGCCCAATCATATTCGGTACGTTTCGGTGAAGAAGTAAAATTCTGGTATTCTCTCCCTTGACTCCCATATCACAATTAGGATAATTGACCGAATTTTTAATATTTCCATTCTCCAGATAATCCCTTAGCTGCTTAACCGCCATCTTTGCACAGTTATCCTCCGACTCTTCCGTAGAAGCCCCAAGGTGAGGAATCACAATGGCGCCTTTGACTCCCGCCGTCACAGGCGTAGGGAAATCCGATACATAATGCTTTACATGGCCTGACAAAAGAGCATCCACCATTGCCTCTTCGTCCACCAGCACATCCCTTGCAAAATTCAGCACCACAACACCCTTTTTCATAAGGCTAATGGCGTTCTTATCAATCATTCTCTTCGTCTGCTCCATTGCAGGGACATGAATCGTAATATAGTCACAATCCCGATACAGCTCATCCAACGACTTGGCATGATGGATGCTTCTTGACAGCCTCCACGCCGAATCTACAGACACATAGGGATCATGACCATACACATCCATGCCAAGATTGGTTGCAGCGTTGGCCACCAGCACGCCAATGGCGCCTAAACCGATAACCCCCAGTTTCTTGCCCTCTAATTCACAGCCGGCAAACGCTTTCTTGGCCTTCTCAGCATCCTTTGCAATATTGCCGTCCTCCTCATTCTCCTGTACCCAGTTTATGCCGCCAATAATATCGCGGGAGGCGAGTAACATACCTGCAATAACCAGCTCCTTTACTCCATTGGCATTGGCTCCCGGCGTATTGAAGACAACGATTCCCTCCTCCGCGCATCTGTCAAGGGGAATATTGTTGACTCCTGCTCCTGCCCTTGCAATAACCTTTAGGTTTGCCGAAAACTCCATATCGTGCATGACTGTACTTCTTACCAGCACCGCCTCCGCCTTCTCCATTGTACCCACCGGAACATATTCTTCTGTCAATTTCTCAAGCCCTACGTCAGAGATTGGATTTAAGCAATAATATTTATACATGATTACAGATTCTCCTCTTCAAACATCTTCATAAACGCCACCAAAGCCTCCACTCCTTGCGTGGGCATAGCATTATAAATACTTGCACGCATACCTCCTACAGTGCGGTGACCTTTCAGGTTCTCGAAGCCTGCCGCCTTCGCCTCTCTGACGAATTTTGCATCCAGCTCTTCATCCCCCGTCACAAAAGGAACATTCATCAGCGACCGGTCTTTTGGCTCTACCGTTCCGCAAAACATCCTGCTCGCATCCAGATAATCATAAAGAACCTTAGCCTTCTTCTCATTATACTCCTTCATGGCCTCAAGACCTCCTTGGCGTTTCAGCCACTGAAACACCTTGCCGCAGATATAAATCCCATATGCCGGAGGCGTATTATAGAGAGAACCTGCATCCGCATGGGTCTTATATTTTAACATGGTGGGAGTACCAGGGAGTACCTCGTCCGTGATTAACTCCTTACGGATAATCACAATGACAGTTCCCGCCGGTCCAATATTCTTCTGCACGCCTCCATAGATGACCCCGTACTTTTTCACATCCACAGGCTCCGACAGAAAACAGGAGGAGACGTCCGCTACTAAGAGTTTTCCCTTGGTATCCGGCAGTTCTTTAAATTTCGTTCCATATATGGTGTTATTTTCACAAATATAGACATAGTCTGCTTCTTCAGAAATAGGAAGGTTCCTTAGGTCCGGAATATAAGAAAATGTCTTGTCTGCGGAAGACGCAATGATATTTACCTTGCCATACTTCTTCGCCTCTTCGCTGGCCTTTTTCGCCCACTGTCCGGTTACGATATAATCTGCCACTCGATTCCTCATCAGGTTCATGGGAATCATTGCAAACTGCTGAGATGCCCCGCCTTGCAGAAACAGCACCTCATAATCCTCGGGAATTGCCATCAGGTCACGCAAATCGGCTTTTGCCGTATCAATAATCTCCTGAAATGCCTTTGAGCGGTGACTCATCTCCATTACGGACATTCCGGTTCCTTTATAATCTAACATTTCCTCTGCTGCTTCTATTAACACTTCTTCCGGTAAAACGGCTGGTCCCGCTGAAAAATTGTACACTCTGCTCATATTCATTCCTCCACTATTCTTCTATCTCTTCTGCCCTCCAGATAAGCCCTACTTGCCTTCCGCTAAATCCTTCTCGTCAAACACTTCGCTAATCGCCTTCCCCGGCGCCACCATTGGCCATACCTTATCGTTGGCGTCAATCTGGCAATCAATTACCACAGGTTTCCCCAAGGTCAAGGCTTTTGCAAATGCCTCCTTAAATTCTTCCTGGGTCGCCGCTCTAATTCCGACCGCCCCCATAGCCTCTGCAAGTTTCACAAAATCTACGGCATCCTTCAGTACGGTTGCCGAATACCTCTGTCCATAGAACAGATTCTGCCACTGGCGTACCATCCCAAGCACATGGTTATTGATAACCACCTGAATCACCGGTATATTATGGCGGACAGCCGTCGCAATCTCATTCATATTCATACGGAAACAGCCGTCGCCGGCGATATTCACCACAATCTTATCCGGCCTTCCCTTCTTTGCGCCAAGAGAGGCTCCAAGCCCATACCCCATAGTTCCAAGCCCTCCAGACGTCAAAAGAGTTCTTGGCTTTGTGTAGCGATAGAACTGCGCGGCCCACATCTGATGCTGCCCCACTTCCGTTACTACAATCGCCTCTCCCTTAGTCTGACGGTAAATCTCCTCCACCACATAAGGGCCTGTCAGCGCCTCTGGATGATAGGATAGGGGGAAACGCTCCTTATAATCCATGATCCTTGTGATCCACTCTTTATGCTCTTGCTGCGTAAGTCTTTCATTCAGCAGCCCTAAGACCTCTCGAATATCTCCTACAACCCCGGCTGTAATCAACACATTTTTGTCCATCTCCGCTGCGTCGATGTCAAACTGCAGTATCTTAGCATGGCTGGCAAACTTCTTCGCATTACCAGTCACACGGTCGCTAAACCTTGCCCCTATTACAATCAGAAGATCACACTCACTGACCCCGTAGTTGGAGGTTTTTGTTCCATGCATTCCCAGCATCCCCGTATAGAGCGGCTCTGTTCCTGGGAATGCGCCCTTCCCCATGAGGGAATCGGTCACCGGTGCATCCACCTTCTTGACAAACTCAGCCAATTCCTCGCTGGCATCTGACAAAATCGCGCCGCCTCCCACGAAGATATATGGCTTCTTGGACTTTTCAATCAGTTTTAGAGCCGTGTCTAACTCCGCCTCACTCACCTGGTTTGAAGCTTTTATGGGCATAGGCGTCTCTTTTTGATATTCCGCCTTGTTTGCTGTCACATCCTTAGGTATATCGATTAAGACCGGCCCCGGCCTTCCCTTCTTTGCTATAATAAAGGACTTTCGTATGGTATCGGCAAGGTCGTTTACATCCTTCACAATATAATTATGTTTCGTAATCGGCATAGTGACGCCCGCGATATCTATCTCCTGGAAGCTGTCCTTTCCAAGAAGACTGACCCCCACATTACAGGTGATGGCTACAATTGGGATGGAATCCATATATGCGGTAGCAATCCCTGTGACAAGGTTCGTAGCTCCCGGTCCGCTGGTTGCAAAACACACGCCTACCTTTCCAGTCGCCCTTGCATATCCGTCGGCTGCATGGGCGGCTCCCTGCTCATGGGAGGTCAGGATATGCGTAATCTCATCACTGTGCTTATATAACTCGTCATATACATTCAGGATGGCGCCGCCCGGATAACCGAACACGGTGTCCACAACCTGCTCTTTTAAACATTCGATTAATATCTCAGCTCCTGTCAACTGCATATTCTGTTGTTCTCCTTCTATAAATATATATGTTGTCTTTTGAAAATATCACAGCAACAACCGGCCTTATTTCTGCCTGGGGAGTTCCAAAATCGCCCCGCGGTTTCCGGATGTCACCATAGCCGCATATCTGGCCAGATATCCTGTCGTCACCTTCGGCTCTCTCGGCGTCCAGCTCTGTCTTCTCTTCTCTAGCTCTTCCTCTGACACATCAAGCTCCAATTTGAAATTTGGAATATCAATCTTAATGGTATCCCCCTCTTCAACAAGCGCAATCGGTCCGCCCACTGCCGCCTCTGGAGATACATGGCCGATAGACGCTCCTCTTGACGCCCCGCTGAAACGTCCGTCCGTGATCAACGCCACACTGGAACCAAGTCCCATTCCCGCAATGGCGGAGGTGGGATTCAGCATTTCTCTCATACCTGGTCCGCCCTTTGGACCTTCATAACGAATCACTACCACGTCGCCTGCTACTATCTTGCCGCCCTTGATTGCAGCGATTGCGTCCTCCTCGCAGTCGAATACCCTTGCCGGACCTTCATGGATTAGCATCTCCTCTACCACGGCAGACCTCTTCACCACACTTCCGTCTGGCGCCAGATTCCCCTTTAACACGGCAAGTCCGCCGGTTGACGTATAAGGATTGTCAATAGGACGAATAACCTCTGTATCTTTATTGACTGCATGGGCAATATTCTCGCCTACCGTCTTTCCTGTCACAGTCATACATTCCGTATGGAGCAGCCCCTTCTTATTCAGCTCTGCCATCACCGCATAGACGCCGCCCGCCTCGTCGAGATCCTCCATATAGGTGGGACCGGCAGGTGCAAGGTGGCAAAGATTCGGTGTTTTCTCACTGATTCCGTTTGCAAAATCAATCTCAAAATCCATACCGATCTCATGGGCAATGGCCGGGAGATGCAGCATACTATTGGTAGAGCAGCCAAGGGCCATATCAACCGTCAATGCATTCAAAACCGCTTTCTCTGTCATGATATCCCTTGGTCTGATATTCTTCTCTAACAATTCCATCACTTTCATACCTGCCTGCTTCGCAAGACGGATTCTCGCGGAGTAGACGGCAGGAATGGTTCCGTTTCCTCCAAGTCCCATGCCTAAAACCTCGGTCAGACAGTTCATACTGTTGGCCGTGTACATACCTGAACAGGAACCGCAGGTCGGACAGGTCTTGTTCTCAAACTCACACAAATCCTCGTCTGTAATTATGCCGGCTGCATTGGCCCCCACTGCCTCAAACATGCTGGAAAGGCTTGTCTTCTTTCCCTTTACATGTCCGGCCAGCATAGGTCCGCCGCTGACAAATATGGTTGGCACGTTGATTCTCGCCGCCGCCATCAAAAGCCCCGGCACATTCTTATCACAGTTGGGCACCATGACCAGTGCGTCAAACTGGTGAGCAATCGCCATGGCCTCTGTAGAATCTGCAATCAAATCTCTCGTTACCAGTGAATATTTCATACCCAGATGTCCCATTGCAATTCCGTCGCACACTGCGATTGCCGGGAACACAATAGGCGTCCCCCCTGCCATAGAGACTCCCTGTTTTACTGCATTTACAATCTTATCCAGGTTCATGTGGCCGGGAACAATCTCGTTATAAGAGCTGACAATTCCCACCAATGGACGCTCCATCTCTTCCGGCGTAAGCCCTAATGCATTGAATAAAGATCTGTGGGGCGCCTGCTGCTTTCCTTTTGTAACTGTATCACTTCTCATAGTATCCTCCTACTCAATATATCCTGCTATCAGATCGCCCATCTTCTCTGTGCCGATCTGTTGTTTTCCTTCCGACATAATATCAACGGTCCGGTATCCTTCCTCCAACACCTTTAAAACCGCCTGCTCTATAGCCTCCGCCTCTTTGTCCAAGTCAAAACTAAACCTAAGCATCATTGCCGCCGATAATATGGTAGCAATGGGATTGGCAATTCCTTTGCCCGCAATATCCGGCGCCGAGCCGCCGCTTGGCTCGTAGAGTCCAAACTTCGTCTCATTCAGGCTGGCGCTGGCAAGCATCCCGATTGATCCCGTCACCATGCTCGCCTCGTCAGACAAGATATCTCCAAACATATTCTCCGTCAGAATCACGTCAAACTGCTTCGGGTCCTTCACCAACTGCATGGCGCAATTATCCACAAGCATGTGCTCTAATTTCACCTCCGGATACCCGGCCGCCACTTTCTCCACAACCTTTCTCCACAGTCTGGAGGAATCTAACACATTCGCCTTATCCACGCTGGTCACTTTCTTTCTGCGCTTCATAGCAATATCGAATCCACGCTTCGCTATCCTGCGTATCTCGTTCTCATTATATGTAAGAGAGTCGTATGCCGTCATGACGCCGTCTTCCTCCACGGTCTTTCTCTCTCCAAAGTACAGACCGCCCGTCAGCTCCCGCATAATCATCATGTCGAAACCGCCCTCAGTAATCTCCTCTTTCAACGGACATGCACCCTTCAATTCATCATAAAGAAGGGCTGGCCTTAAGTTTGCAAAAAGCTTCAGTTCTTTACGGATCCGAAGCAGCCCTGCCTCCGGCCTCTTGGATGGTTCTAACTTGTACCAGGGCGACGTCTTAGCATCCCCTCCAATGGAGCCCATCAATACCGCGTCACAGCTCTTTGCAGCCGCAATCGTCTCCTCTGTCAGCGGAACCCCATGTACATCGATGGACGCACCCCCCATTAGAAGCTGCGTATATTCACAGGTATGTCCATAGGTCTTTACAACCTTGTCTAACACCTTTATGGCCTCCGACACAATCTCCGGTCCAATCCCGTCTCCCTTAATCACTCCGATTTTCAGCTTCATAATACTCTTCCTTCCTGCAATGGCAAATTTCTTTTATAATATCCTATTTTAATGTAGGTTTCAAGACTTTCATTCGTCAAATTGCCCGTTCCCTGTCAATTCCTATAGATTTTACGGTTTTTTCGGCCCGTGGAAATGATTTCCTGTATAATATTTCCCATATAAAAAACCTTCCATGACTGCATAACCGCGCCATGAAAGGTCTTTCCTCAGAACATCCTTCCCTAAAACATTCCTGTCTTTGGGGACTTAGTTGAACCATCACTTGTCTTTGTTGGACTGCTTGTTTTTGTATTTACAGCCTTCACAAATGCTACTGGTGACAAATCAGTAAAGTATGCGCTCACATACTTGTCGCCAACAGCCTTAGGAACAATCACTTCCCAGTATCCATTGCCCTTCTTATCAGTTGTCCAATGAAGTACATATACGGTATCATTCTTTGCAATACCGTCAATATTAAATTCAATTGTAACCGGTAATGTTTCAGATGTTACATCCATTGGGCCAATCAGTTTCAGCTCTGTTCCTTCCTTATACAGATTACCAAGAATCTGTTTCAAGCCTGCCTGTGTATCAATCTTGCTGTATGCTGCCGGAATCTTTCCGCTAAAATAGTGGCTAGGACTCAGCTCATAGATACCTACACCCTTTGTTTTTGTAGATACGCCAAGGACAGTATCTGAACTCGTAGCAGAAGAACTGCTTCCAGTAGAAGCGCTGCTTCCTACAGAAGGATTTTTTCCCGGCTTAGTGTCTGGGCTGCCTGCTGCAAAGCTTACCATACTCATACTCAGCGTCAATCCCAAAACAAGACCTAAGGAAACCGCTTTTTTCCATAATTTAACCATCGGATTTCCCTCCTTTCTTTCGTTATTATTTATATTAAAACCTGTAGAGGTTCTAATATCACTCGTCAGACAAAGTATAGAAAGTTTCTACAACCAACCTCTCTAACTCCTCGTCGTTTGCATAAAATTCCTCATGAATCTCACCTTGGATTCGTTTCCCCTCAATCGAAATTATGGAAGCTTCAAAATCCAATTCATCCAAATAAAACGGAAGGGACAATAACTCTAGTTTCCCAATATCCGTTGTCATATTCTCATCCAAAATAGAGTAAAGCTTAAACAGAAGCCTTGGATCTTCCTTCGCCTTTTTCTTCACAGCCTCAATATATTCCTTAATATAAACCTTCTGTCTTTCTGCCCTCTCCTCACAGCTTGCATAAGTATGAATATCCCGCACATGGAGATATTCAAAACATCTCTCCCCCATCAGGTGGACCGTATTTCCCGGTGCAAACATGGGACTTAGCTTCTGAAGCTCCACATCCACGTGCTCAGAATCCATCTGAAGCGTCACGCCTCCCACAGCATCATTTAACACCGGAACCGCGTTAAAATTAACGGCGCAATACCGGTGAATAGGAATATCTAATAAAAGCGTAGAGATAAGTCCCGCCGTCTTCTTGCAACTGTCATCCCCGTCATTCCCATAGGCATATTGCAGTGTGAGCTGCATGGTGCGCTTGGTAAAAAAATTGCCTTTCGAATCATAGATGTTAATAGGCATCATCAAATCCCGGGGGATATTCAGAATCTTCATCTGCCGCGTCTTGGCATTTAAACTAATCAGAAAAATGGCGTCTGACTGTCCCCGATCTCCCGGAAGTACCTCCTGATCCAGCGCATTGCTGTGATCAATTCCCAAACAAAGAATGTTGATCAAATCTTCATTATATCTGTAATGCTTCCCCTCATAGCGAACCGGACGCACTTCCCCATCTATAGCTTTATCCATCTTTAAAAGCGCCGAAGACCAGGATAAAAAATATAAAATTACTATGGAAATTATCAATATTCCTGCAATCAGCAGAACAAAGTCTCTCTTTCTATGACTCTTCTTCATCCCGTACCCCTATAATAAGCCAACGATTATCTGGCTGGTCACCGATACATGTAGACAAAGTAATCATGGAATCCTTCTCCGTAGGAGTAAATTCCTCATTAAAATGTGCCGGCTGCTGTCCGAAATTCTTGATATCCGTTATAAACTGCGCTCTTCCCTCCAAAGTGTCAAAATTATAGCTCAGCGGAAGATACCGGTCGTCGAACACGACTGCCGCATACACATGATATCTGATCGCCTGATCCGGCAAATAAACGTCAATCTCTGAATTTTCTCTGAAAAACGTCTCATCGTCATACTCATGCAGACTTCCAAACATGGTGCCGTCGTTCATGTCATGTCCATAGATAATGGTATTAATCTCTCTGAAATCTCGGCTGTTGATATTTTCTGTGTAAATCGAGCCTGGCAATCCTTCTGTCTTTTCAATCGTCATGTTTAGATAATCAACACTCCCGTCTTCACTCTGAAGAATCGGATAAGAAACCTTCGTTCCAGGTATCTCTATGTATGCATAAACATCTTCGTTAATAGCCTTAAGCTCATCGAAATCAACCGGTATGTTCACTTTCTTCTTTGCTTCTTCATCAAGATTCAATTCTTGGGTGTCGCCTAGTTTTCCCTCCTTAGAATTACCGGCATATAAGATTCCTCCCACTAGAGCAATCGCTGCAACCACCACCACTAGAATCCCTATCTTCACGTACTTTTCCACGATACCTCTCCTCATCTGTATGTCTTGTTCTATAAGATTATAATCTTATAAAGTTTATATGTCAACACCTTTAAAGATTTATTTTTATACACAAACTATTGTTAAAATAAACCTTGAAAGGGTGTGATATCATGAAAAATCTGAAACTGCTGCGAAACCAGAAAGGTTTAAGCCAGCAGAAATTGGCCGATATCCTGCATATCAGCCAACAGTCAGTCTATAAGTATGAAAACGATATAACCTCTCCGGATATTGAAACACTAAAGAATATTGCCGATTTTTTTGAAACATCCATTGACTATGTTGTTGGTTACACAGAACTTCCGCACAAGATTGAACCAACCATCAAATTATCTCTAAATAGAGATGAGGCAAAACTCATTGAAAAATACCAAAATCTTTCACCAAAACGTCGTTCTGTCATCCAATCCGTAATCGACAGCTATTCTGAAAATTACTGAGTATATTTTTTTAAAACCTGCGCATATTAAAAAAGAGGTGATAGAATGACATTTCAGGATGAGTTTCCAATTGGTTTTACCATGTCTTTAGCGCAGCACACCGATATTCTGACGCAGTTCGCCACCCTTTCTCCAGATGAGCAGCAGAGAATCGTGGAGGGATCGCGCCAGGTGAAGAGCCGCAGAGAGATGCAGAATTATGTAGAGAATATGTTTCAGGGATAAGGCTTGCCTTATCCCTTCTTCCTGTCCTTCTTGTACTGGACTGCCGACGGGTCTTTGATCTGCTCAATCCGCATCCACTCCTTTGTGGCGTCATCCCGTTTTACTTCCGATTGGTGCTGATACAAAAACCTTACTAACTCATAACAACTCACCCAGATTTCGTGATTCCCTTCTCTTTGGGTTTCATCAAAGATTAACTGCAAGCCAAAATGGAGATGGTACTCGTCAATATTATTCACATTCTCTTCCTTGCTGTAGCCTGTTCTTCCGATATAGCCAATCACATCCCCAGCCTGCACGATATCCCCATTTTCAAGCCCTTCTGCATAGGGTCGGTTTTGACGCAGATGTGCATAGTAATAGTAACGTTTCCCGTCAAAACTGTTGATTCCCACACGCCATCCCCCATACTGATTCCACCCAATGTTTGCCACGTATCCCGATTCCACGGCTATCACCGGCGTCCCTACCTGCCCCATCATATCGTGTCCCAAATGATTCCTTCGGTAGCCGTAGGTCCTGGACGCGCCAAAGTCATCATAGTCCGAATACGGAAAACCTTTTGCTATAGGATGAAATGCTTTCAAACCATATACCTTCTTGCCTGACACCTCATACTTTCCAACCATGCCGTCTAGCACTGCCCCGTATGCTTCCCTGTAATACGGATAATATTCCATCCCTTCTGTAAACTCCTCAAGACTCTTCTCATTCTTAATAAGGACCTCTGCCACTTCCTCCAAGTCCTGCGCCTTATATGAAGAAAAATCACCCCCATACTTTGCTCCTAGAATTGCAAGTAAATCCACCCAGTTTAAATGCACCTCTTTTCCATAAGTATCCAAATCATACTGGTAAGCCTGCTTCATAGCGTCACAGGTCACGCGAAACTCCACCCATTTAATATAATCTTTTTCTTCTTCTGCGCCTGTCTGGTTCGAACCAGCATCGGAATCAGGCTGATTCCTAAGTTTCATAGATGTCACGCTGTCTCCCTGAAAAGAGACATAGTTTCTCTCGTTCGCTGTCCATACTCCGCCAGCGGCAAGAGATATGCATAAAAGCAGCACTGCCGTATGCTTTTTCATCCGCCCATTCCCCGCATTTCCTATCTGCTTTATAGTCAGCTTATGCGGGTTTTTCTCCTTACATTCCTTGAATCTCTCCATAAAAAATGAGGCGGGTAGAAAATATCTCTGTATTTCCTGCCCGTCCCGTTTTTTAAGTTTATTTCAGATGCCAAATATCTTTGTTATACTCTGCAATCGTTCTGTCAGAGGAGAAATATCCTGCCTTTGCGATATTGACCAGCATCTTCTTACTCCATGCCTTTCGGTCCTCATACTCCTCATAAGCCCGCTCTTTTACCCCAATATAGTCCTTCAAGTCCAGAAGCGTCATGAACCAATCCTTATAGATTAGCTCTGCGTGGATTTGAAGCAAATGATATGGATCTCCTATTTTCATCATCTCAGGGCTGATAATAAAATTCACCAACGTACGAATCTGCTCGTCCTCAATATAGTAATTCGCCGCCCTGTAGCCGCTCTTTGCATAAAGCTCGATAACCTTCTCGCTGGACTCCCCGAAGATATAGATATTCCCATCTCCCACCAGCTCATGAATCTCCACATTCGCGCCATCCTCAGTTCCAAGGGTCACGGCGCCGTTTAACATGAACTTCATATTACCCGTTCCGGAGGCCTCCTTGGAAGCCAAAGAAATCTGCTCCGAGATATCACAGGCCGGAATAAGATGCTCCGCCATAGTCACGTTATAGTTCTCCGCCATCACAACCTTCAGATATGGCGCAACCTCCGGATCACTGGCAGTCAATTCCTGCAGACACAAAATAAGGTGGATGATATCCTTCGCAATGGTATATGCCGGCGCTGCCTTTGCACCAAAAATCATCGTAATCGGTGTTGCAGGCTTCTTTCCCGCCTTGATTTCCAAATATTTATAGATTACATACAGCGCGTTCATCTGCTGACGCTTGTACTCATGCAGACGCTTAACCTGAATATCAAAAATAGAATCTGGATTCAAGTCAAGACTCTGTGTCTCTTTCAGATATTCTGCAAGCTGTACTTTCTTCGTATGCTTCACCTCAAGCAGTTTCTCAAGTGCTTCCCCGTTGTCAAGCTGGTTCATCAGAGTTTCCAGTTTATTCGCATCCTTACGGAAATCCCCTTCCACATACTCATCTAACCAGTGCACCAGCTCCTTGTTGCAATGCAGAAGCCATCTGCGGAATGTAATTCCGTTAGTCTTGTTGTTAAACTTCTCGGGATAAATGTCATAAAAGGGCTTCAACTCTGAATTTTTCAGTATCTCTGTGTGCAGAGCCGCCACGCCGTTGACACTGTAGCCGAAATGAATGTCCATATGTGCCATATGCACTCTGTTCTGCTCATCGATTATGGCAACTCTTGTATCCTGATACCTGCCCTTCATACGCATATCCAAATCTTTGATAATCGGTACAATCTGCGGCGCCACCTGCTCCAAATAGTCAAGCGGCCACTTCTCCAATGCCTCCGCCAGAATCGTATGGTTTGTATATGCACAAGTCTTCTGCACAATCTCAATGGCCTCATTGAAGTCTACGTTCCTCTGCACCAGAAGACGAATCAGCTCTGGGATGACCATGGACGGATGAGTGTCGTTAATCTGTATCGCCACATGCTCATGCAGCTTGCGAAGGTCATAGCCCTTATCCTCACATTCTTTCAGAATCAACTGGGCGCCATTGGAAACCATGAAGTATTGCTGATAGATTCTAAGCAGATTCCCTGCCTGATCACTGTCGTCCGGATATAAAAACAGTGTCAGATTCCTTCCGATATCCCGCTTGTCAAAGGAAATACCATTCCAAATGATACTCTCGTCCACGCCTTCCACGTCAAACAAATGTAACTTGTTCTTTCCATTCTCATAACCTGCAACATCAATATCATACAGCTTGGAGGTCAGCGTGAAATCCTTAAACGGAACCTGGAAACTTATCCCTGTATCCTCAAGCCATGACTTAGACTCAATCCACGGGTTTGGCACCTCTTTCTGTTTGTGCGCCTCAAACACCTGGCGGAACAAGCCCATATGGTAATTCAAACCAATTCCGTCTCCGCTAAGTCCCAGTGACGCAATAGAATCCAGGAAGCATGCCGCAAGCCGGCCCAAGCCTCCATTTCCAAGTGACGGCTCTGGTTCAACCTCTTCGATGGCAGACAGCTTCTTCCCATTCTTCTCCAACAAATCTGCAGCCTCGTCATAAATCCCCAGATTAATCAGATTGTTGGATAACAATTTACCGATCAAAAATTCTGCTGAAATATAATATACCTTCTTATCTCCGGTAATATTCGGTGTCTCCTTTAATCTCTCCTTCGTGTATGCAAGCAGCGCATAATATATCTCCTGATCGCTTGCTTCCTTTACTTCCTTATTCAATTCTTTCTGCATAAATGTTGCTAAATCAAGCATAATATTCCTCCAATCCATGCTTATGCACTTTTCAGTTCTACTTTACCATAAGTTTCCTTACTTGTCTAATGTGATATGCCAAAAAATTGACAAAGACGCATCAAGATATAAATGCACCATAGAAAAGAATAAGCGTACGGTCAGTAAATCCATCCTTCCGTACGCTTTTTACACATATTAAAATACTACTCTGCCGCTGCTGCCCCAGCCTTCTCCACCTGTGCGATTGCCGCTTTCTGCATCGGGATACGGCAGTTACGGTTGCTCCCAAACTCAACAATTACATCGCTGTCGCTGATATCAATGATTACGCCGTAGAAGCCGCTTGCCGTAAGAACTGTATCCCCCACTTCCATCTCTGAAATCATGGACTGGATTCTCTTCTGCTCCTTCTTCTGTGGTCTCATGAAAATAAAATAAAAGCCTCCAAAAATAACCGCATATACAAGAATCAATAATGCCCAGCTTCCCCCTGCACTCTGTGTTGCCAATGTGTACATAAAACTTTTCCTCCTAAAATATCTGTCTTAAAAAAACACTATTGCTATCATACACAAAATTCAGCTATACATCAAGTAATTTTATAGAATTCTTTCTTTTTTCACGATATTTTCATAGATGCCGCCATACCACAAAGCTTCTTTGCCTTATACTCCTGATAGCGTCCTTCCTCAATAGCCTCCCGTATCTCCTCCATCATCGTATTGTAAAAATACAGATTGTGAAGCACGCATAAACGCATCCCCAGCATCTCCTTTGCTTTCAGCAGATGCCGGATATACGCCCTTGAATATGTCCGGCACGCCGGACACTGGCAGCCTTCTTCAATAGGACGTTCATCCAGTTCATATTTTGCATTAAAGAGGTTTAGCTTCCCATGATTCGTATACACATGCCCATGACGTCCGTTACGGCTTGGGTATACACAGTCAAAAAAGTCTACGCCGCGCTCCACAGCTTCCAGAATATTCGCGGGCGTCCCCACCCCCATCAGATAAGTAGGCTTGGCCGCTGGAAGATAGGGTACCACAGCCTCTAGGATTCGATACATTTCCTCATGAGATTCTCCCACCGCCAAACCGCCGATGGCATAGCCGTCAAGGTCAAGCTCTGTAATCTCCTGTGCATGGCGGATACGGATATCCTCATAGACGCCTCCCTGGTTAATTCCGAATAACAGCTGCTTCTGATTAATCGTATCCGGTAAGCTGTTAAGCCTGTTAAGCTCATTCTTACAGCGGACAAGCCAGCGGGCCGTCCGGTCCACAGACCGCTCCATATATTCTCGGTCCGCCACACTAGACGGACACTCGTCAAATGCCATTGCAATGGTGGAAGCCAGATTCGATTGGATTCCCATACTCTCCTCGGGCCCCATAAAAATCTTCCTTCCGTCTATGTGGGAGTTGAAATACACTCCTTCCTCCTTGATTCGTCTCAGTCCTGCCAGAGAGAATACCTGGAACCCGCCTGAATCTGTCAGGATTGGCTTGTCCCAAACCATAAACTTGTGAAGCCCTCCAAGCTTTTTTACCACTTTATCTCCTGGGCGAACATGGAGATGGTAGGTGTTGGAAAGCTCTACCTGCGTTTTGATTCCTCTTAGATCATCTGTGGAAACTGCGCCTTTGATTGCTGCGGCAGTCCCCACATTCATAAATACAGGGGTCTCAATGACCCCATGTACTGTATGTAATCTTCCTCTCTTGGCAAGACCATCTTGCTTTAATAATTCGTACATGGTCTTCTCCTTATCTTTATCTTTATCTTTTTCTCTGCCCTAATGTCGCAAGCTTAATAATGACAGACTACAGGCACGCCGTCGTACATCAAATCATATAGCTGCTGGGCAATACTGTAAGGCAGGTTCACACAACCGTGAGAACCATGGGTCTGATACCGTCTGCCGCCAAATGCCGACTGCCAGGTAGCGTCATGGAAGCCAATTCCTCCGTTGAAAGGCATCCAGAAGGCAACCGGCGTCTCGTACTCATAAGTTCCATCCGGCTGCTTTTCTCCTCTTAACGTCCGATTCTTCTGCTTCCACGCTAAAGAATACATTCCCTGGGGCGTCGCATGCCCCTTATTCGGATTGCCAGTGACACAATCAGACTGCAGTACAATCTGTCCATCCTTGATGAAGTACATCCTCTGATTCGTCAAATCTACCTCCGCATAGGTACTGCCTACATCAGAATCTCCGTGGCTAATCCCTCGACTGGAATAATTGGGTTCTCTCGTCACCGTCTCTGCATTCTGAATATTTGCGAGCAATGCGGCAAATTCTGCATCCTGATCAATCCTCCATCCGAATCCGCCGCCCTCCACCGTAACTACGTTGCCGGCTGCCGTCGTGAATTGCCGCGGCACACCCTTCGTATTATACTTCTCAGCCAAGGACTGAACATATCCTCGAACCGCCTCCTCATCAAAGGTCACATTCATCTCTCCGTCAATCTTCACCCACTGAGAGATTACGGCGGAATCTACCACTTCCGTATTCGGATTAAAATCATAGGTAATATTAGCCCCCAGATAACTGTTCATAGTGTCTGCCGCTGCCTTGACCTCCGGGGAATCACTGACAAACCGGGGAAGCGCGTAACATCCCGCCTGAGAAAGGTCAAGGGTCGGCTTAAAACCGTTGATTGCCTCCGCTACCTTTGTCTGAAAAACCTCAGCATTAATCTGGGTTCCCACAACCTCCGGGGCAACTTGAAACTGTCCCTCCTGAAACTCAGGGTGGGCATCCACAGAAGGAGTCTTTCCTTCCGGATTCATACAGTCAAGGCCTGCGATTACCTCTCCTAAGGCCGCCTCGTCATACTGAACTCCTATCTCCGTCTCAATCTTTGGATGCTCCCACAAGGACTTGGGCCACAGAAATCCATTCTGCTCTTCTGCAAGCTTTTTAAGCTTCTCGCCCGGCACATACTTAATGGAAATGTCCGATCCGGCAATGGTCTCCGTCCCTCCGCCCGACTCTTTTAAGGTCAGTTTATAATCCGACACCTTTTTCTTCATCTCTTCTTCTACTTGGTCAACGCTCTTCATGGAACAATCTGTGCCGTTAATCTCAGTAAAAAACATAAAGTGCTGATTAAAATACATAGCCAAACCTATGTAGGTTACCAACAAAACTCCCGCTATGCTTCCTACCGTAATCAGCGCAATCTTCTGAGCCTTTTTACTCTTATTCTTGTCCCTTTTTTTTCTTCTGCCTCTCTTACCCATCTTATCCTCTTTTCGATCGTCAAAATCGTCAAATTCCTCTTTGTCTTTATTCCCCTTTGTATTCTCGGGGTCTTCCGATTCCCGCTGCCTTTTCTTCCCTGGCCTGTCTAAGGCGTCCTTTGGTCCCTTTTGCCTGCCTGTTCCAGATACATTTCTGCCAGAAGATAAGTCAGCGTGGTCAGGATGCCTTTTACGAGGCTTCTTTTTATGCGGGATATCTTCCTTCGAAGCTTCCCTTGATGAAACCTCTTTGGCAGAAGCCTTCCTGCGAGGGTCCCCCTGCCGGCTTGACGCACTCCTATCGCCAGGCGTCCCTTTGTCTGACGTCTTTTTATGATCCGAAGGCCTCCTGCGCGCGCCTTCTCTTTGGGGAGTCTTTTTGTTGGGAGATTTTTTTTGTGGAATATCATTGCTATCATCCATTTCATTCATAGATTTTGATCGGTTAAGGTCGTCAAAGATTCCTTGCATGGTTTCTTCGATTATCTCTTCTGCCTTTTTATCTCTACTACTCATCAACCTTACTCCTATAATAGAATTTCATATATGTCTAGTACATTATAATATGCATATATTCAAAAGTACAGGAAAAACAACGAAAAAAATAATGAATATTTCCTGAAGATATTGCAATTCTATTACGGATATATTAAAATTATACATTTCATTCCTCTTCCATATAATAAAAGGATGTGCTAAAATGTTGGGAATAAACACTCATTTAGGAAGGAGCTATGCATATGGCTGGATCAACATACGGAACTTCATTTTCAATCACCACATGGGGAGAATCCCACGGACCTGCAATCGGGGCTGTCATTGACGGCTGTCCTTCGGGGCTCCCCCTTAGCGAGGAAGATATACAAGAATTTTTGGATCGAAGAAAACCCGGACAAAGTAAATATACTACCGCACGCAGTGAATCTGACCAGGCGCAGATTCTCTCCGGCGTATTTAACGGACAGACCACCGGCACACCTATTTCCATCATCATTCACAATCAAGACCAGCGTTCCAGAGATTATGGCAAAATCAAGGACTGCTACCGTCCCGGACATGCGGATTATACATTTGACGCCAAGTACGGCATTCGTGACTACCGAGGGGGCGGCCGTTCTTCCGGCAGAGAAACGATTGGACGGGTTGCCGCCGGAGCCATAGCTTCTAAACTCCTTCGCCGGCTTGGAATCAAGGTGTTGGCATATACCAAGGCAATCGGTAATATTATCATACCAGAGGCCGAGTATAACTATGGATGTATCTACGACAATCCATTGTATATGCCAAACAACAGCTACGCCAAGGAAGCCGGGGATTATCTGGAAGACTGTGTAAAGAATCAGGATTCCTCTGGCGGCGTGATTGAATGTATCCTCGAAGGTATGCCCGCCGGCATCGGAGAACCTGTATTTCACAAATTAGATGCAAAGCTTTCCCAGGCCCTCATGTCTATTGGAGCCGTCAAGGGGGTTGAGATTGGGGATGGCTTTCAGGTTTCCCACACAAAGGGCAGTGAGAATAATGATTCGTTTTATATGGACAATGGGAAAATCTGCAAACGTACCAATCATTCCGGAGGGGTCCTTGGGGGGCTAAGCGACGGCAGCCGGATTGTGCTGAGGGCGGCCATAAAGCCTACCCCTTCTATCTCCCAGGAGCAGGATACGGTGGATGCATACGGGGGGGAGACACGCATTGCAATCACTGGCCGCCATGACCCGGTAATCGTTCCCCGCGCTGTGGTAGTGGTGGAAGCTATGGCGGCTATTACAGCGGTGGATTTGTTGCTGGCGAATATGGGGGCGAAGCTGGAATACTTGGAGAAGGTTTATAATCGAAATTAATATTCATACTATCCTGTCTAAAATACCAGCGCCAAAAGGCATAAGTTTGTGCCTTTTGGCGCTGGTATTCTGATAATAGAGTATTACTCTCCCTCCATCTTCTCCATCTCATGCAAAATCTCTCTGTAAAACGCAGCGGAATCTCCGTTCTTTTTCTCAAGAATCGTCACAATCACACCATCATCAATAAAGAATATCTTGTCGCTGCACCGGGCAATCTTCGGGTCATGGGTCACAAGGATAATATTCTTCTTCATTTCTTTATTGATATCGTCAAAGGTTTCCATAAGCCTCCTGCTGGACTTTACATCCAGATTTCCCGTCGGCTCGTCTGCCATAATGATTTCCGGATCGTTAATCAAGGCCCTGCCTATGGCTACCCTCTGCTTCTCTCCTCCTGACAGCTCTCTCGGTGACTTTTCCATAAGCTTTTCTACGCCGAACCGTTTTGCCAGGCCATACATCTTTTCCCGCGTCTCTTTTGCCGGCGCCTTATCAAGCATCATAGGAACCATAATATTCTCCCCCACAGAAAGGCTGTCCATCAAATAAAAATCCTGGAACACGAAGCCAATCTCCCTCCTGCGTATATCCGCCAGTTCATCCTTCCAAAGCTCTGCCGCATCCCTTCCTTTGAAATACAGATTCCCCTCAGTAAAAGGCTCCATCATTCCCAAGATTTTAAGAAGCGTCGTCTTGCCGCATCCCGAACTTCCCATGATTGAGACATATTCCCCCTCGTCAATCGTAAGGTTAAGCCCTTTGAGCACCTCAATCTTTGCATCCGGATTTTTCTTATCCTGGTTCCTGTAGTAATTTTTCACAAGTTTATCTGCTCTTATCAGCTCCGCCATGTTGCCCTCCCCTGGATTCCTATTTTATCTAGTAAAACCTTCTTAAGTATCAAGTATACTGCCGTCTGCACCAGCCAGTAAATCACCCAAACCGGCAGTACATACTGAAGATACTGAAAAATCTCTGAACTCGTGTACATCCTTACCCTAAACATCAATATTGTAAGCAGAAGCCCAGATCCTCCGCCTGCCGCAAAGGGAATTAAAAAGAAGGGCAGCATCTCCTGACGCAGGGTTTTTTTCAGCGTATTCTCATGCATTCCCATGCAGTCAAGGAAGCGGTACCTTGCCACGATCTCGTCCATCTCAAAACAGAACTTGATGAACAGCAGATAGATGCCGCTTACTCCTACCATGACCAGCATGAACAGCCATACCACCATTTTCAGGTATCTCTCCGCCTCCCTGTCCCGTATCATTGCCCTGCTGCCATAATAACGAAGACTCCCGTCTTCTTCTGCCCTGTGAGAAAACCATTGCTCTACTGCCTCATAGTCCGCTCCTGCCGAGCGCAACAGATACAACTGCTCATTCTGATAGATTTCCTCAAAGAACTCATCCGAAAATACGACTAAGTTCTGCTCTTTTCCCTCCTCATACACTCCTGTCAGTATGTCTCTTTCTTCCCCTGCCACCGTCCGCTCTGTAAAAGCGCTGTAACTAAAAAGCTCAAGCTCAGGACCCATGATCTGTAGGTTCAAGGTATCTGCCGCTCCCGACCAGTCCAGAAGATGTGCTTTCGCTGATACATCCTCCTGGTAGACCACCCCAATCTCTTCTCCGGTAAGGTTCCACCCTTTGCCTTCCTCCTTTCGGACCTCACTTTTAAGCTTTTGGTATGACGACTCTGCGATCCCAATCTGGATTGGAGGCGTAACCATAACCTGCCGCCCGTTAGAGACAGCCTTATAATCCAGCGCAAAGATATCCTTGATTGCGTTGACCAGAGAGATATTTTCCGGCATCAGTGAAAATACGGTTGCCATTGGGTATTCCTCTATCTCCAGGGAATACTGCTCTTTTAAGCTTAAAAGCTCCTCCTTCTCCTCAGTTGTCGCCATACAGACAAAATCATAGGGATACTGCTTTTCCAAAGCCTGCGCCGACCCATTCCCTCCATACACCGCCGCAAGCGGATACATTACAAGAAAAGCAACCGCCGTCAGCAGATAAATCTTCTTCATATTCTGTCCAAAGCTGGTAAGAAAGGGAAACTTTTCAAATATATATCGGAAATAACGTTCATCCTTCTTCTTAATCCTTTTCATCTGCGCCGCCTGCACACATAACAGCACCAGAATCAGTCCAAGCAGGTAGTCTGCCAAACGGTCCTCGCTCTCTCCGCCGCCTCTTCCCATCAACTGACCAAAACTCCATACCATGCAGACAAGTCCAATGGCGCCTAAAACCCACCCAAGCGTCCCTGGTATACGGTTCTTCTTAGGCGCAAGAAGCCCCGATGCAGACCATCGCATATGATCATAGACATGTGAATTTACCGCTGCCGCAATCAAAGCCGCAGCTGCATACACAGCCCACATTCCAAGATAGGTTGTAACCGGCAGCCCCTTTTCGGAAACCGGAAATCGGCCGGCAAGGTTTCCCACCAGAATATAGAAGATGACATTGCCGGCAAGCGTGCCGAGTATTCCAGAGCATAAAAGGCAGCCTACATATTCCATAAGCATCATGGAGCGCAGAGACTTGCTTCGGATTCCAAGAACCACCAGAATATTTTCTTCCCGCATCTTATTGCGGATGTAGTAGGAAAAAGAAAGCCCCATAAGTACAGCATTGATTATCAGTCCCATCCACACAGCGTTTAGAAGGATTTTCTGGGTCTGACCGCCCGTGACTGCCTCTACAGTATGATATTCCATAAAGGCATGGCGAAGAGCAAATACCAGAAACAAAAAGAGCATCAAAAAAGAACCGGTCAGTATCAGCATCACATAGTTTCTGAGATGATATCTGACGTTCTTTAAAATCATTTTATAGTAAGAGGAGCTGTACTTTCCGGGGAAGTATAATCTTCTCTTCCTTTCAAGCTTCTCCGATTTTTCACGCTCCTTATTGAGGCGCGCCGCCAAAAGCAGTTCGTCTCTTTGCTCTACATACTGCCCGAACACATACTCTGCCAAACACAGAAGCGGAAAAACATAGGTCCAGAGCATTGGCACAAGCGGGGCGAAAATCAACGCTGCCGCGGAATAGATAAATTCACACCAGCGAACCGCCACATATGCCAGCTTAAGAGGCTTTTTAAGAAGCCTGCTCACAATATAAATGCCGGCGAATACAGACGCTGCCATGGGCAGAAAAAACAGGTAGTAGGACGCCACCATATCCGGCGCCCCGTCTGCCAGAGCCACAATACCACCCTCCTGTCCTACCATACGAATGTATCCAGGCAGGCTGTAATTCTTCCCGCTATATGTCATCCAGGGAAACCAGATGGCCGCAAAGAGAAATGTATAGACCAGAATGGAAATTGCCTGGTATATTTTGCCTAATCTTTTCATTCATTTCCTCACTTTCCATTTCATATCCAAAACCTCACGGCCATATGGACAATCACTTTTGCTGTACGCTAAATAGGCCGCGTATATTCCTTAAGCCACTTTCGCTCCTCCTCTGTAAGGCGTGGCCCTATCTTCTCATAGACCTGTTCATGGTAATGGTTCAGCCATTCCCTCTCATCCCTGCTCATTTCCTCCGGATCGATTCCGTCCAAATCAATGGGGGCAAATGTTATCGTCTCGAAATACATAAACTGCCCGTACTTATTCTTTACACCTTTTCTTACGATAAATTCATTCTCAATACGGATGCCGAACTGCCCGTCCTCATAAATCCCCGGCTCGTCGGTAATGACCATACCCTCCTCAAGCTGGTGGTGCTCGTTCTTGCTTGGAACCACATACCAGCGGAACCCTGTAGGCGGCTCATGGACATTGGCAAGGTATCCCACGCCATGACCCGTACCGCACTGGTAATCCAAATCCAAATCCCAGATTGGACCTCTCGCCAGCACATCCAGATTATAACCGTAACAGCCATAGAGAAACCTCGCCCTTGATAAGCGCATCATCGCCCTTACAACAGCAGTAAAATATCGCTTCATCTGGGCGTCAACCGACCCCAGCACAAAAGTTCTGGTAATATCGGTAGAGCCTTCATAATAGCCGCCGCCAGTATCATTCAAGAAAAATGCGCCGCCAGACAGAGTTACATCCGTCTCCTCACTTGGCGAATAGTGCATCATTGCCGCGTGGTCCGCAAATGCGCACAACGGCTCAAAACTGTCGCGGATATACCCCTCCTGGGCGGCCCGAAACTTTGTAAGCCTTTCAGCAGAACTAAGCTCCGTAATCTTTTCCTTATCATAGCGGGTCTTAATCCAATGCATAAACTTTGTAACAGCCACGCCGTCCTTGATATGTGCCTCGCGGATATTCTCAAGCTCAACCTCATTCTTCATAGCTTTCATAAGAATCGTCGGGTTAGCTCCTTTAACTATCTTACAGGGAATATTCTTATAGAGCGCATAATTCATCTTCATAGGATCAATCAGAACAGTCTTTGAAGCCTCCAAGGTCTTTACATCCTCATAGATCTCATTATATGGATGAAGCCTGACATGATTCTTAGCCAGCTCCTCACGGATACGGTCGTCCAGCTTGGAAGCCTCCACATAAAGCTCTACCGTATCCTGCTTCACAATGGCATAAGAAAGCAGGAGCGGGAAGAAATCAATATCATCCCCCCGAACATTCAAAAGCCAGCAAATATCGTCCAGGGACGCTATGATGTGTGAATCAGCCCCGTACTCCTCCATCGCCTTACGCACACGCTTAAGCTTTGCTTCGGTACTCTCACCAGAGTATTTCTCCTCCAGGAAAAATGCAGGCTTGTCGGAAAGAGGCGGACGGTCCTCCCAGACCTCGTCAATCAGGTCAATAGAATAATGGATGCGTATCTTCTTCGCTGCCAGTTTTTCCTCAATTTCCTGTCCCTCACCCATGGAGATTACCCGTCCGTCAAATGCCACTGTTCCGCCCTTTGGAACATGCTCGTACAAATATTCCGGAATTGACGGAGTGTCTCCCACAAACATCTTCATCAGCCGGATTTTGCTCCCCTTTAGCTCATTTTCTGCCTGGAAGAAATATCTTCCGTCCGTCCAGAGTCCCCCGTCGTCTCTGGTAATGACTACCGTTCCGTAAGAGCCGCTGAAACCAGAAATGTACTTTCTTGCTTTAAAATGTTCCCCCACATATTCACTCTGGTGAAAGTCTGCAGTAGGGACAACATAGGCGTCAATCCCTTTCTCTCTCATAAGTGACCGGAACGCCGATATCCTTTCTGCCACATTCATAACTGAAACCTCCTTAGCTAAAAATTATATATGAATACTGTAACATAAAAGCGTCTAAAGTACAATTTTTTATATTGAATCCATACAAAAATTATGCTATGATTTTCCGGAAACTTTTGCACATTCTACATATAATCGAGGTGATATTATGGCAGCACACATCAAAAACATGACCGAAGGGAAGCCCTCTTCCCTAATTTTCACATTTGCCCTCCCACTGATGGTCGGCAATGTATTTCAGCAGCTATATACTGTCGTAGATACTATGGTCGTAGGAAAAGCGCTGGGCGTCGGCGCGCTTGCCGCCCTAGGCGCTGCAGACTGGCTAAACTGGATGATGCTTGGAATCATCCAGGGCTTTACTCAAGGGTTCGCAATCCTGATGGCCCAGGAATTTGGCGCTGGCAGGTACGATAACCTGCGTAAGTCCATCGGAAGCTCCGCAGTTCTGTCATTAATATCCTCCCTGGTACTTTTGGGAGCCGGACAGCTCTTAGCCCGCCCTGTATTAAACCTTCTGCAGACACCGCCGGAGATTCTCCCCGATACCCTCATGTACTTACGCATCATGTACCTTGGAGTACCTATCGTAATGGCATATAATCTGCTGGCGTCAATCCTGCGCTCCCTTGGGGATGGCAGGACGCCCTTACACGCCATGGTTGTTGCCGCTGTCACCAATATTGCGCTGGATCTTCTGTTTGTACTCGTCTTCGGGTTCGGAATTGCCGGAGCTGCCGTGGCAACACTAATTGCCCAGCTAATCTCCAGCCTGTTTTGCCTGTATCATATCCGCAAAATCGAACTGTTAAGCTTTAAAGCTTCCGATTTTCGGTTGACGGACAGACGCCTCCCGTTACGCCTGCTGATGCTTGGATTTCCCATGGCCTTCCAGAATGCAATCATATCCATCGGCGGCATGATCGTACAATTCGTGGTAAACGGCTTCGGCGTTATCTTTATTGCCGGATTTACTGCCACTAACAAACTGTACGGCGTACTGGAGGTCGCCGCCACCTCCTACGGCTATTCCATGGTCACCTACGCCGGACAGAATCTTGGCGCCGGAAAGACAGACCGCATCCGCAAAGGAGTGAAGTCCGCAATCTTAATCGCACTTTTGACCTCATTGGTCATTACACTTTTGATGCTGTTTGCCGGGAAAACAATTCTTGGATGGTTTATCTCCGGCACGCCGGAAGAATTTGAACAGACACTTCAGATTGCCTACTATTATCTGGCAATTATGAGCGTCTGCCTACCCATCCTGTACACGCTGCATATTACACGGTCCGCAATCCAGGGAATGGGAAACACCGTCCTGCCCCTGGTTTCCGGTATTGCAGAATTTGTCATGCGTGCAGTCACAGCCATCTTTCTTCCCATGGTAATCGGGGAGAACGGTATCTTCTATGCAGAGATTATGGCGTGGACAGGGGCTACCGTTATACTGGTTATCAGTTATTTTGCAGTGATACGAAAGATGGAAAGAATACTCGTTCGCTCCAAAACATAGATGCAACATATGTAACATCTCTATGAAACAATTGTAACATCCATGGCACAAACCGATACAAACCAAGGAGAATTTTACATCATGGACAATGCTGAAAAGAATATCTATGTAAAAAAACAGATTACGGCCGCTTTATTAGAGCTGCTTGAGACAAAAGAGCTAAAAGACATCTCTGTAAGCCAGATTACCGCCACTGCCAAAGTGAGCCGTATTTCATTCTACCGGAATTATCAGGACAAAGAAGACATATTGAGAGTATACATGAAACAGTTGATGGCCGACTTTAGGTATGAACATAGAGCGAAAGACGACCAGTCTGAGCAGAACTTGTTAAGAGAAATATTTGACTTTCTGATTGAATACAAGGATTTCTATCTTCTGCTTGGGAAACGGAATTTATTCTATCTTTTGAAGGAGCTTATCATAGAAATCTGCGGACCAAAACCAGAAGCCCCGAACCTTGCCGCCTATACTGCCGCCTTTATTTCCTATGGTCTGTTTGGATGGATTGAGGAATGGTTTGCCAGGGGAATGCAGGAATCTGCATGGGAGATGGCACAGCTTCTTAAACTTTGGACTTAGAATAAAATGGGGGCATTCCCAAACTCTTCGGAAATGCCCTCATTCTATGCTGTCCCGTATACAGGACTCATCTGTAATCTACATCGCCATATTACAGGTTCCCACATAGCGGATTCCATTTTCAAATACCCGCTTCCCGCCAAGTGTAACCAGCTTCACGTCATTCAGCCTGGTGATATCCTTACTCAAATCTCCTCCTACCACCAGCAAATCTGCGTCCAATCCTTCCTTCACCAGACCTCTTTTTTCCTCCACGCCAAGAACCTTTGCCGGATTGGAGGTGGCTGTCTGGATTGCCTGTACCGGCGTTATCCCATACTCCACCATATACTGCAGTTCTCGGTTCAATGGCAGCAGGGGGGACTGGTACATGACCATATCCGTCCCTGCAATCACAGTCACACCCGTGTCATAAAATTCCTTGAAATGCTCCTTATACGCCTTATACGCCGGTTCAAAATACTGGTAATCCTTCATCTCCTTCTGCATAACCGGATCACCTGCCGGCGCGCCTGCATGTTTCTCTAAGTTCTCCTTACAAATATCATAAAGCAGGGTATATGCCATAATGGTAGGCGTCCAGGCAATCCCCTTCTCAGCCATCTGTTTCGCATGGTCTAAGGTCATGAAGGTTGCATGCTCAATGGTATCAAATCCTGCGTCAATACACATCTGGATTCCCGGATTCGTCCCTGCATGGACACCGCACTTTATCCCCCTTCTGTGGCACTCCTCCACAGCCGCATCAAGCTCTTCCTGGGTCAGCTCTGGCGTGTGGCTCCGATGGGTAGTCAGAACCTTTATCCACTCGGCGCCGTCACGAATCTGCCTGCGAATCTCCTTACGCACCTCCCATGGCCCGTCTACCTGCTCCACCTCTTCCCAGGCATGCCCGCCAGTCATACAGATTCCGGTATCCGTGTGTGTAATCCTGGGAATCGTAACAAATCCCTTCTCCGCCGCCAGCTTCAAGTTCTTGCAGACACCGTGGGCAGACGACATATCCCGCACAGACGTAATTCCCCGCTCAAACGCCGCCTGCGCATGGGAAAGAGCATATAGCATGATTAGCTGCGGGCCGTAGTTAAAGCCGTCCGGCTGGGAATACCAGTATCCCAGGTGGACGTGCATATCACATAAACCAGGGAGAAGCGTGGCCTCCCCATAGTCTTTTACTTCCTCCTCGGGAAATGCCTGCGTAAGCTCTCTAAGCGGGGCAATCTTCTGAAGCTTTCCCTCTTGACCCACAAGAACCGCCTGGTTCTCAAGGACTGTCTTCCCATCTCCCGTCATTAAATATTTCGCTGCTATTATCATCCTCTCATCCTCCTCCAACTGGCTTTCGTCGTCCGGACATAGCCGCCCGCCGCCTCTGTTATGCCTACTTCTGGTTCCTGAACTGCATCGGTGTCGTATTATAAGCCTTCTTGAACATCCGGTTAAAATGCTCTACATTCTGGTAGCCTACCGACAGTGCAATATTCTCCACCGTCATATTGCTGCTTTTAAGCAGCGCCTTGGCCTTCTTCATGCGAATCTTCTTTACCAGCTCACCGAAGGTCAGCCCTGATTTCTCCTTAATATACTTGGAAATATACGGCTTAGACAGATAAAACTTCTCCGCCAAATCATCCAGCGTGATATCGATATAATTTGCCTGGATATGATTCATAATCTCAATCATCCGCTCATCCTTACACCCATCCGCGCTTCCAATCTCCTCAATCTTATTAACCGCAACCGTCAGCGCCTCCACGGAGGACTTAATAATATCCGCATCGATTCCCACGCCCCAGAAGACCTTTTTGTTGCTGACAATCCCTACATAGGCAACTGCTTTAGAAGAAGAACCTCGGGTCAAAGAATGTTCCTCATAGAAGCGAAGCTCATAGCTGATATTAAAATACTGCTTTATGGCATTGCTAACCGCATCCAAACGCCCATTTCCCATGGCTGTAATCATTCTCGTCTCGCCGCCGTGGTTGATGGTCACATCCGCCGTAATGCCGTTTACCTGCCTAAAATGGCACTCGTCAATATGGAACACCGGCCTGGTATTGATATAATGGTCTGAGAAAATCTGATATACCCAGTCTGGCGTCAGCTCCTTATGAGCCTTATCTGAGACATCCTTTACCAGATACCCCACCTCTTCCCGCATCTTTTGAGGCAGATTGATACCATGGCTCTGCTTCAGGATATAATTCACACCGCCCTTACCAGACTGACTGTTGATACGGATTACGTCCGAATCATATCTCCTTCCTACGTCCTGCGGGTCAATCGGAAGATAAGGAACCGTCCATGTATCACATTCCTTCTCATCTCTCCAAGCCATCCCCTTGGCAATGGCATCCTGATGGGAGCCGGAGAATGCAGTAAATACCAAATCCCCCGCATAGGGCTGCCGTTCATACACATGCATTCTGGTAAGCCGCTCATACGTCTCGCGTATATGCTTCATGTCTGAGAAATCAAGTCCTGGATCTACTCCGTGCGAGTACATATTCATCCCCATTGTCACAATATCCACATTACCGGTACGTTCTCCGTTGCCAAAAAGCGTCCCCTCAATTCGGTCTGCTCCTGCAAGAATCCCAAGCTCTGCCGTTGCGACGCCGCAGCCTCGGTCATTATGCGGATGCAGGCAGAGAATTACGTTATCTCTGTAATTCAGATGCTTATTCACATACTCAAGCTGACAGGCAAATACATGAGGCATGGCATTCTCCACAGTGGTCGGAATATTAATAATCGCCTTGTTGTCCGCCGTCGGCTTCCACACATCCAGAACCGCATTGCAGACCTCCACTGCATAATCCACCTCCGTCCCCGGAAAACTCTCCGGGCTGTACTGGAAAGTAAAATTCCCGTCCGTCAAAGATGCAAGCTCTAACAGAAGCTTCGCCCCTTCGATGGCAATCTGCTTAACCTCCTCCTTGCTCTTACGGAACACCTGCTCCCGCTGCGCAACCGATGTGGAATTATACAGATGAATCACAGCGTGGGGCGCACCCTTAACCGCATCAAACGTCTTCTTAATGATATGCTCTCGGGCCTGAGTCAACACCTGTACCGTCACGTCCTCTGGAATCATATCCTTCTCAATCAGGGTACGCATGAACTGATATTCCGTCTCAGACGCCGCTGGGAACCCTACCTCAATCTCCTTAAATCCTATATCCACCAACATCTGGAAGAACTCCAGCTTCTCCTCAAGGCTCATTGGCTCAATCAACGCCTGATTCCCGTCACGCAAATCCACACTGCACCAAATCGGCGGTCTGTCAACATACTCCTTCTTCGCCCAATCATAGGTAATCTCTGGAGGCATAAAATACGCTCTCTCATATTTTTGGCAATTCTTCATATCGCTCATTCTCTCCTTGCATAATATTAATCAAAAACATTGTACTTTTTTAACACTCTCTTATCCTAACACAAGTAAATCAAAAAGGAAAGTGCTAATTTTAATCACTTCCCTTGATGTATTTTATTCTACTAATCATTACTCTTGAAGAGATGACTTCTTTGTAATCGTTACCCTCTCATCATAGCAGGCAAAAATCTTCCGGAGATCTTCCTCCTCCTGCCTCTTTGTAAATAAACTGATGACAGGAACAAGCAGAAGCCCTCCTACCATGGCGATCACACCTGAATTTATGGATGACTTGAAAATATATCCAAGAACCGTCCCCCATCCGGTCACATCAACACCACCCAGAGTCACAAATAACTGCAAAAGCGCAATCCCGCATCCCCAGATAAAACATACCACAACAGAAATCTTCGTAACCCCTTTCCAATACAGCCCGTACAGGAACGGAGCCAAGAATGCGCCGGCAAGCGCCCCCCAGGATACGCCCATCATCTGTGCAATAAAGGTTACTTCCGGATGTGAATCCTTAAAAATGGCAATCACAGCCGATATCAGAATGAAGAACACAATAAAAATACGCATAATAGACACCTGTCTCTTGTCCGACATCCCCTGCTTCGCCGCCGGCTTGATGACATCCAGAGTAAAGGTAGAGCTGGAAGTCAGTACCAACGAAGACAAAGTGGACATAGACGCTGACAGCACCAGCACAATGACTACGGCAATCACAATTGACGGCAGGGTAGACAGCATGGTAGGAACAATGGTGTCAAACAAAGGCTTTCCAGTGGCCTCGTTCATTACTACTCTATCACTGTACAGCCTCCCGAAGCCTCCCAGGAAATAGCAGCCACCCGCCACAATAATGGCAAAAACCGTTGAAATCACAGTTCCTTTATGTATGTCCTTCTCACTCTTGATTGCATAAAACTTTCCAACCATCTGAGGAAGTCCCCACGTGCCAAGGGAAGTCAGCACCACCACAAACAGTAAGGCAAGAGGATCTGGTCCAAGGAACGCTGAATATGCACCCTGCCACCCGGCATCGCCTGTGATGGCCGCAAGAGACTTGACCGCCTCCAAAAGTCCCCCATTCTCAGATAGGACAGCCCCTATTACGGCACAGATTCCAAACAGCATAATAATTCCCTGAATAAAATCATTGATCGCTGTCGCCATATATCCACCGAAGATAACATAAAATCCTGTCAACAGAGCCATAACTGCAATTACCACCCAGTAAGGGATATCGAAGACCAGCCCAAACAAGCTGGATAATCCGTTGTAGAGAGATGCCGTATAGGGAATCAGGAAAATAAATACAATGATCGAGGCAGCAACCTTAAGCGGAACTGAATCAAACCGTTTTCCAAAGAAGTCCGGCATAGTCTTTGCATCTAAGTGCTGCGTCATAACCCGAGTTCTTCTTCCCAAAATATTCCAGGCCAGCAGCGAACCGATAAATGCATTGCCAAGCCCTGCCCAAGTAGCCGACATCCCAAAATTCCATCCAAACTGTCCGGCGTATCCGACGAATATAACTGCCGAAAAATAAGACGTTCCAAACGCAAACGCAGTGAGCCACGGACCAACGCCCCTGCCCCCCAGTACAAAACCATCTACATCCGTGGCATGCTTTCTTGAATAGAATCCTACGTAGATCATGACGGCAAAAAATATAACCAGCATAATCAGACACAATACTTCTTTTGACATCTTCCATTTCCTCCAAGTCATATGTCTAAACTCCACTTTAAAGCGTCAAACTTTAAACCGTTACGCTTTAAAGTACTAAATTATTCCTGAATATATTAGCACACAAGGCAGCATATGTCAACCTGTTTCTCAGGCTTCCTATAAACTTTTCTCAGGCTCCTATTACGATTCACTTAGGAAGAAACAAAAAAGAAACCCTTAGAATAACGCTTCTAGAGTTTCTTTTTATCATACTATTTTATTCGCCTTTTACTTCTTACCAGACTTTTCTTACTGTACAAATGTATAGAAAGCATTCCCAACAGTGAAACTGCAAGCAGCGCTCCCCAAAGCATTGCCTCGCTTTCGTCCCCTGTCACAGGAGCCCTGCGTACGCTGCTGCTTTCTGTCGGTTTCTGTTCTGTCTTTGGAGAAGAAGCAGGTGTGGGGGGTGTCTCTTTTGGCGTCCCCTCTGATGCCACATTCTCTACAGAATCGGAAGCCAGCGTCAGATTTGAATCGCCGGCTGCACTAGGTACAGGCTGCGGCTCTGTGTTGACTTTGGGCGCCGGCTCTGGCGTGTTACCTGTTCCCGCCCCCTGTATTGACTCTGACGCCTCTGCCTGTTCTTCACCTGGCTCTGGGGTCGGCTCTGCATCCGGTGTATTGCCTGTGTCCACTCCCTGTATTGGCTCCGGCTCTGGGGTCTGTACTTCATCTGGCGTCGGTTCTGACGTCGGCCCTTCCTCTGGTGTTGGGGTTGGAGTCGGCGTCGGCTCTGGCGTTGTTCCTTCATCCGGTGTTGGGGTCGGCTCTGGCGTTGTTCCTTCATCCGGCTTTGCTGCCGAATCAGACACGGTAATCGCCTGCTCTGCCGACATGGCAGTTCCTTCATATGTATAGGAAACCACAATACTTCCCGTTCCTGCCGTAAGAGGCTCCTGGCTGTAGGTTATGGATGCCGTTACATCCTCCGAAGAACCATCGCTATAGTCTGCCGTCACAACCATTCCTGCAGGCTCAAATACTTCGCCTGCTGTGTACGCTGTCTTTGCTGGCGCCTGACTGATAGTCACTGACTTAAGCTCCTTCTTTGCCGCGACAGTATTGCCTTGGCTGACAACCGCCGCATAATCTGAGTGTATGTAAGCAAACATCTGCTCAAACTGGTACTCTCCCGTCCCAGTGTTAATTCCTGACCTGTCGCCCGTTAACACGGCGTCACTCTGTATCCTGTAATAACCGTTCTCTGCCGCCGTATCCTGTATCAATACGGCATAGTTAGACGGTGTCCCCGTCTTATACAGACTAACCGAAGACTGACTGCTTCCATTGCGTACATTCACACTGGTATGGCCTGTGGCAAGAGTATCCTTGATACCTATGGTATAGGCATACGCATCCTGGCTTCCTCCGTTCTGATCTAAAAGCCAGATGATATTCGCCGCTTTCTCACCCCAGTATGGGTCGGAAGCATATTTTACATTGACTCCGCTTGCCTTATTCCCAAGGAAGCCTCCGCGATACGTCCACCCCTTTGGATTCAGATACTTTCTGGACATCCAACCGTCCGCAAACTGGCGGATACATTCCTCCACGCTGGCATAGGTGTTGGCGCTGGTTCCAGGGGAAGAATCCACAGCATTTAACCCGAACAGGTTATTCTTATTCTGACAAATAGAGCTTGTCCCCCATGCGCTCTCATTTGCCGCAATTCCTGTCATGATAAGCGCATTGACCCCATAAGTATTCTGACTGTTGGTGAAATAATCTCCCGTATTATTTAACTTGGATGTACCATCCGTCTTTTGGCCAAGCAATTGATTCAGTTTAGCCCCGTCATAGGAGGTCTTACTTCTAAACGGCAGATATTGGTAATAATTATAATATGGATCCCCTGGATTCACAGAACAAGCCCGTGTCTCCTTCTGGTAATCCTCTAGCATCGTACCATAGTCTGTGTAGAAATAATGGCCGTCATAACTATAGTATTCTACCCCTGCCTGCAGGTATGACGGCGCACTTCCGTTATCCAGAGAAGTCGCATGCTTCGCCGCCGTCATATCCTGAGTGATATAATGGCGCAGCCTTCCGCCTTCTACTGCATAATAGCTGATAGACTGGGCATTCGAAAAATCTACTACCTGTACTTCCTTCGCCTCTACTTCCCCCACAACTCCTGACAGCATAAAGCGAACCTTACTGCCATTCGTCCCAAGATAAGCGGCGTCCGCACCGAAGGCTCCGTTGGTATAGCCTGCCTGTCCTGTATAATATTCTGTGTAATTGGTAACAGCATTACCTTTTGTCCGAAAATTGACCACTTTCACGGATATCCCCCGAGAATATGGCTCAATTCCTTCATCTGCTAACTCTCCGCCCTCCTCGTCCACTTCAAAAATATTACCTTTTTCATCCATTGCGGTAACTTCCTGTAGACGCTGAGGGTTCTCATCCTCTAATCCTGATCCTGCAGATGTCTGCTCCCCTGACATATCCTCTGCATTACTCACGATGCCCGGCAATGTCATGCCAAAACATACGAGAAGTGTAAGTACCAGGAATCTCCTTATTCTTTGCAATTCTACTCCTCCTTTGCCCCTTATTAATTGAAATGTGTCTACTGGTACGTTCTTAATTTTAACACCAACTGGTAATTTTTTCAATATATTAAGAAATTGTTAAGAGTTATTAACTATTTCATCTTTTCTACACGTTCCTGAACGGTCTTATTAAAATTCTGTACCTTTCGGTCATAGGTCCCTTCCATATACTTAGAATGTAACATGAAGTCCGCCGTTGCCAGATTATTGGCAATAGGGATGTCATACACAACCGCAATACGAAGCAACGCCTTCACATCCGGGTCATGGGGCTGTGCCTCTAACGGATCCCACAAGAAAATCATGAAATCAATCTGTCCCTCAACAATCTTCGCTCCAATCTGCTGGTCCCCGCCTAACGGCCCGCTGTTGTATCCTTTTACCGGAAGCCCAGTCTTCTCAGCAATCAGCCTTGACGTTGTGCCGGTTCCGCACAGGAAATGCCCCTTTAAGATGTCCTTATTTCTGTCACACCACTCCACCAGTTCCTTCTTCTTACCGTCATGAGCCACCAATGCAATATGCTTGGTCTTTCCAATCTCAAACGTTACAAAATTCTCACTTGCCATTTCTTTCTCCTTTCTCTTTACACTACTCTTCATCCTCTTCTGCATCATTTGCAGTCTCTTCATAATACTTCATCAACGCCTGAGTCCCAAGGTCGCCGTATCCCTCTGCCGCCAGCTCCTCGTAATTCGCCAACGCCTGACTCAAAACCTCCAGACACAGACCGCTCATATTCGCTTCCGTAAGGGCAAGCTTCATGTCCTTGATAAAGTGCTTCATAAAGAAGCCCGGCGCAAAATCCCCTGCCAGAATCTTCGGCCCAAAGGTATCCAGCTGCTTACTGCCTGCCGCACCGGTAGAAACAGAGTCAAGAAGCACCTGAAGATTAAGTCCCTTCGTCTTTGCGTAAGTCAGAGCCTCACAGACACCTGACAGCGCCCCCGCAATCATAATCTGATTCGCCAGCTTGGCATGCTGCCCGCATCCTGCCTCTCCCTGATAGTTGATATTGGTTCCCATGGCCTCAAACAGGGGCATACATGCCTCGTAGTCCTCTTTCTTACCACCAACGAGAATCGACAAGGTTCCAGCCTTAGCCCCCATATCTCCGCCTGTTACAGGTGCGTCCAGCACATGGTAACCTTTCTGGCTTCCTACTTCCCAAATCTTTTTGGCAAGCATGGGGCTTGTGGTGGTCATATCAATGAGATAAGCCCCTGCCATCCCGCTTTCCAGTATATTCCCTGTATCAAAATAGACCTCCTCCACGTCCTGCGGAAAGCCAACGATCGTAATTACAGCTTCACATCCGTCGACACACTCCTTGATAGACTCATGGAAAATGGCTCCCTCTCCAATCACATCCTCAACCTTTGCCTTCGTCCTGGCAAAAATATGAAGCTCAAATCCAGCCTTCATCAGATTGCGGACCATAGATTTTCCCATGATCCCCACACCTATAAAACCAATTTTACGCATCCTATTCCTCCTTGTTCTCCCTTCGTTCAACAGCAGGGCCGACTCCTTAATTAAGCTTCTCTGCGATCTCACCCTGCTTCTTATAGATACTCCCTGCCGGGACATATCCTCTTACACTAGATAAGGGATAGATGTTCGTATGGCTTCCAACGACGCTTCCTGGATTCAGAACTGTGCCGCAGCCTACCTCTACCTCATCCCCAAGCATGGCGCCAAATTTCTTCATGCCCGTCTCAATATTTCCCTTGGGTGTCTTTACCACTACCAGCTTCTTATCTGACTTAACATTAGACGTAATAGAGCCTGCGCCCATATGTGCCTTATAGCCAAGAACAGAATCACCGACATAATTATAGTGAGGCACCTGAACCTTGTTAAACAGAATAACATTCTTAAGCTCCGTAGAATTGCCCACCACGGCTCCCTCGCCAACAATGGCGTTTCCACGAATAAATGCACAATGTCTAACCTGCGCATTCTTCCCGATAATCGCGGGGCCATGGATGTATGCGGACTCAAATACCTTGGCTGACTTGGCAATCCATACATCCTCGCCAACCTTGTCATACTCATCCTCAGAAAGTGTCTCTCCAAGCCGGAGGATAAATTCACTGATTTTAGGAAGAACCTCCCATGGATAAGTCACACCCTCGAAGATATCCTTTGCTATCGTCTCATTCAATGTGTACAACTCCTTGACTGTTAATTCCTTCATTCTGCCTGTCTCCCTTTCTTTTTTGGTTCCGGGCATAGACTACCTGCCCTGCATACTCTTTTTTTGAGCATCCTTCTCATATTTTATCACAACTTCCATCCTGCCACATCATTTTTTCCGCATATTTAGAAATTTCTCATGAATCCCAGTTATCCTTTCTTCTCCTTCCCTGGTTTCCGGTAGGCCTCTGCCGCCTTATCATAGCACTCCCGAAGCTGGCTCTGATTATATAAGCCTTTCACTCCTTCTGTCCTGCTTACGATAAAATGGTTCAGCTTCTCCATATATTCATCCGACGTAATCTCTCCGTCAGCAACATAGTTAAGCCCCTTCTCCCAACTGGCCGTCAACTCTGGGTTGAGCAGCGACTTAATCGAATGTTCCACCACATCGAAAATCATCTCCCCTAACAGAGTCGGCGTCACAATCTGAGTCTTCTTATTCAGCGCCAGATACTCGATGTGAAACAGCTTCTTTAGGATTTCCCCTCTGGTGGCGCTGGTTCCAATCCCACTGCCCTTAATCTGTGCCCTCAGCTCTTCATCCTCAATCAACTGTCCGGCATTCTCCATGGCAAGAATCATAGATCCGGAATTATACCGCTTAGGGGGAGAGGTCTTACCCTCCTTAATCTCAAGAGACTGTACGGGAAGCTTCATTCCTTTTTTCAGCGCCTGCAACTTCTGAAAAAACGCCGCATCCGTACGGCCTTGTGTTCCTTCGTTCTCACCGCCGTCTTCCGGATTATTTCCCCCTTCTTTAATGGTTTCCTTCTTCTGCTCTAAAGCTTTTGCCACCTTCAAGTACCCTTCCTCCACAAGGACCTTAAAACTGGCAAAAAAAGACTCCTGCCGTATCTTTGTGACGATCTGAATTTTCTGGTACACTGCCGGCGGATAAAAAATACTCAAAAACCGCCTAACAATCACATCATACACCTTCCCCGACAGTTCCGGCAGAGAGCTTAGCACATTCAAGCCCTGCCCTGTAGGAATGATTGCATAATGGTCCGTAATCTGTTTGTCGTTGACATACCGGGTCTTTTCAAGCCCCTTATGGCTTCCAAAACCCACGATATCCTTAAGAAACGGCACTGCCGGCTCATATTTCATTAAACCATTCAGATTCTTATTTATCTCTTTAGCCACAGCAGCAGACAACACTCTGGCGTCCGTCCTTGGATAGGTCACAAGCTTCTTCTCGTACATCTCCTGTACCATACGAAGAGTCTCGTCTGGGCTTATCTTAAACCGCTTAGAACACTCATTCTGCAGTTCCGCAAGATTAAACAAAAGAGGGGGATTCTTCTTCTCCTTCTTCTTTTCAATCGAGACAATCTGACAGCTAAGCGGCTGCTCCTCGCTTAGATAAGCGACCAATTCCTCCGCTTTCTTACGCTCCTTGAACCCATTCTCTTTATATAGGTCAAAGGCTTCAAACCACCGAGAGCCTTTGACCGCGCGCCACTCTCCCTCGAAAGTCTCGTTAGGCTCCCCGTTTACGCTGACCACCCGATAAAACGGCGTCTCCACAAATTCCCGGATTTCCCGCTCCCGCCGAACCACCATCCCAAGCACACAGGTCATCACCCTGCCCACTGAAACCACAGAACGGTCCGTTTTCAGATAGTTGGCAATGCTGTTCCCATATTTTAACGTCAAAAGCCGGGAAAAATTAATCCCCATCAGATAATCTTCCTTCGCCCTGAGATATGCCGACGCCGACAGATTATCGTATTCTTTCAAATCCTTTGCCTCTCGGATTCCCCGCAGGATTTCATCCTCCGTCTGGGAATCAATCCACACCCTGCGGCGTTCCTTTCCCTTTACCTTTGCCTGCTGCTCAACCAGCCGATAGATATATTCCCCCTCCCGCCCGGAGTCCGTACACACATAGATCCGTTCCACATCCTTTCGATTCAGAAGACCCGAAACAATCTTAAACTGCCTGGCCACAGCCGGAATCACCTCATACTTGAACTCTCTCGGTATAAAAGGCAGAGTCTCAAGACTCCACCTTTTAAGGCTTTGGTCGTACACCTCCGGATAACTCATGGTCACCAGATGCCCCACACACCAGGTAACCACCGCCTCCTCTGATTCCAGGTAGCCGTCCCCTCTTCTCGCATTCATCTTCAGCGCCTTTGCAAATTCCTGCGCCACGCTTGGCTTCTCCGCAATATAAAGTGATTTCCCCATATTAATAATATTTCTCCTCAAAATATTTCTTCATAACTTCACAGAACTTTTCTGTCATCCTTACTTTCTTATATTCTCCATAAGTTCCTTAATCCACTCACGAATATTCCTTTCCTCCTTAGGAGTCTCCCTCTTAGCGTGAATCGCTTCCTCCATAAAGGCCGCCTGTGAGTCCACTGGCTGCTCTGCCGCCTTTTTCTTCACATAGGAGCCGTCGCTTAGCATCACCCTTGCCTTCACATTGTCGCTTAACATGACTTTCAGATAATGATTAATCTGACGGCGGATGCTGTCGTCCAGAATCGGACACGCAACCTCTACTCGTTTTTCTGTATTCCTAGTCATCATGTCCGCTGAACCGATATAAACCTTCTGCTGTGCGCCTATACCGAAGCTGAAGATACGGGCATGCTCTAAATACCTTCCCACAATACTCATTACCCGGACATTCTCCGTGTATCCAGGTACTCCCGGAAGGATGCAGCAGATTCCCCGCACAATCAAATCCACCCGCACTCCTGCCTTGGAAGCCTCGCAGACCTTGCTGATATAGTCCACATCCGTCAGCGAATTCATTTTCATAATCACACGGCCGCCGCTCCCTTTCTTGATCTCCTCATCCATCAGATAAAGCACCTTCCGTTTCAGACTTGTAGGCGCCACAATTAAATGCTCATAGGTCCCGTCCAGATTCCCAATGGACATATTCTTAAAGAACTCCGCCGCATCCTTTCCAATCGCCGGATTCGCAGTCATCAGCGACAGATCTGTGTACATTGCCGCCGTCTTCTCATTGTAATTGCCGGTCCCAATCTGGGTAAGATACTGAATCTCATTGCGGCTTCTGTAGGTAATCAGGCAGATTTTCGAATGAACCTTGTATGACTCAAACCCGTAGATTACACGGCACCCTGCCTCCTCCAAACGCTCGGACCAGTCAATATTGTTCTGCTCGTCGAATCTGGCCCGAAGCTCGATCAGAACCGTCACATCCTTCCCATTCTCCGCTGCCGCACACAGATACTCCACCAGCCTCGCCTTCTTCGCAAGACGATAAATCGTAATCTTGATGGTCATCACGTTCGGGTCCACCGAAGCCTCCTTGATCATCTTAAGAAAAGGATTCATACTCTCATAGGGATAGTACAGCAGGATATCCCTCCTCTTGACTTGGCGCATCACACTGCCCTCCAGCACATGGGCTGAATTTTGCGGTGTAAAAGGATGATAGATCAGGGAACGCTTCATAGACTCCGGCAGTTTGTCGCTAATAGTAAATATAAACGCAAGCTTCATGGGAATCTTCGTGCGGAAAATCTGGTGCGGCTCGATATTGAATTTCTCGCAGAAATAGCCTTCTGTATCCGGCTTCATCTTCTCTGCAGCCTCAAGCCTAACCACAGCCATCCGCCGTCTCTTATGTAACGTCTCCTTCATCAGATAGCGGAAATCATCACTGACATCCAACGCCTCGTCATCCGGCGCAATATCTGCATTCCTTGTCACACAAATGTAATTGGCGTCTGATACCTCGTATTTTGAAAATACAAGATCCAGATGCTCTAAGATTACCTTCTCCATGCGAATGTAACGGATATCATGACCTGGAAGATACAGCACGTCTGACACGAACTGGGGAATCGGCACAAGTCCCATCATAGATTTGGAATTTTGCTTCTCCTTGAACTTTAAATTCGCCGTCACATAGACCTCTTTGTTGAGCAAATGTGGAAACGGGTGGTTAGCGTCTACAATCTGGGGAGAGAGAACAGGTAGAATCTGGTCTTTGAAATATTTCTTCACATACTTCTTCTCATTCTGTTCCAACTCCTTAAAATTAAGCCCACAGATTCCGTAAGGACTAAGCTGCTTCTTAATCTCCGCATATGCCTTATCCCGTTCCTTATAAAGCGGCGCGACAGCCTCAAAAATCTTGTCTAACTGCTCCTTTGCAGTCAAGCCTGAACGGCTATCCTGTCTATTCGCATCCGTGTGCGCCATATCAAACAGACTTCCGACACGGATCATAAAAAATTCATCCAGATTACTGCTAAAAATCGCAACAAACTTCATACGCTCTAAGAGAGGAACGCTGGAATCCTGCGCTTCCTCAAGCACTCTTTTGTTGAATTTCAGCCACGATAATTCTCTGTTCTGGGTATAGTTTAGTATCTCTTTATCCATATCTGCTACCTCACGTTCTTTGCTTTCGTATGTTTATTTTACCACCTGATTAAAAGAAAAGAAAGAAAGAATTTGCTCGCTAATCATAAAAAGACAGCTAGGAAATGCGATATCCTGGCTGCCTCTCTCTTAACATGATCTACTTTGCCTTAATATATCCCTTTGCAGTCAGCGCTTCCGCGCAGAGGACTGCTCCGCCTGCCGCACCGCGAACGGTATTGTGGGACAGACCGATAAACTTATAGTCATAGATGGTATCTTCCCTAAGCCTTCCGATGGAAACGCCCATTCCCTTTTCAAAATCTACATCCAGCTTTACCTGGGGGCGGTTATCTTCTTCTAAGTACTGGATAAACTGCTTCGGTGCGCTTGGAAGCCCTTCTTCTTGGGGATATCCCTTGTAGTTCAAAAGCTTCTCGATTAACTGCTCTTTCGTCGGCTTCTTCTCAAAATTAATAAATACTGCCGCCGTATGTCCGTTAAGCACAGGGACACGGATACACTGACAGGTAATCTTCGGGAGATCCGCTTTGACAATCTGCCCGTCCTCCACATGCCCCAACACACGCAGAGGCTCCTGCTCGCTCTTTTCTTCCTCCCCTCCGATATATGGAATCACATTTCCTTCCATCTCCGGCCAATCCTTAAAAGTCTTACCGGCTCCTGAGATTGCCTGATAGGTGGTCGCCACCACTTCCTTGGGGCCAAATTCCTTCCAAGCCGCAAGACAAGGCGCATAGCTTTGGATAGAGCAGTTCGGTTTTACCGCAATAAAGCCCCGCATCGTTCCAAGCCGTTTCTTCTGGGCCTCAATGACCTCAAAATGCTCAGAATTAATCTCCGGCACCACCATCGGAACATCTGGCGTCCAACGGTGCGCGCTGTTGTTGGACACCACCGGAGTCTCCGTCTTCGCATATTCCTCTTCGATTGCCCGAATCTCCTCCTTCGTCATGTCCACGGCGCTGAACACAAAATCAACCGTGGCCGCAACCTTCTCTACCTCATTGACGTTCAACACTGTAAGACCTTTGACAGACTCCGGCATCGGCGATGCCATCTTCCAGCGGTCCCCTACCGCCTGTTCATAGCTCTTCCCCGCTGACCTGGCGCTTGCCGCCACAGTGACAACCTCAAACCATGGATGGTCTTCAAGCAGTGAGATAAATCTCTGTCCAACCATGCCTGTTGCTCCCAAGATACCTACCCTCAATTTCTGTTCCATGCTTCTCCACTCCTCTTATCCTATATTCTATCGCAAATACGCTGACTTATGGCTCAGTTACTAATACTCTCCAAGATATTTCTTACATGCCGCAAGCTCTGCCTCCATAGCAGCTCTTCCCGGCGCCCCTGTCGTAACCCTCTTATTGACGCAGGTTTCCATACTGATTGCCTCGTAGATGTCCTCATCAAACACAGGTGAAAGCTTCTGATACTCCTCAAGGGGAAGCTCATCCAACGCAACTCCCTTCTCAATGCAAAGAAGCACCAGCCTTCCTACAATCCCGTGAGCATCCCGAAATGCCACTCCATGATTTACCAGATAATCTGCCGCATCCGTCGCATTGGTAAACCCATGCTTCGCACTGTCCTCCATCCGTTCCTTCTTAAAACGCATGGTTCGCAGCATTCCGGCAAATAATGTAAGACATCCCTTGGCCGTATCAATAGCGTCGAACGCCCACTCCTTATCCTCCTGCATATCTTTATTGTATGCAAGAGGGATTCCCTTCATGGCCACCAAAAGTCCCTGAAGCGCCCCATACACCCGTCCGGTCTTGCCCCGAACTAACTCTGCAATGTCCGGATTTTTCTTCTGAGGCATAATACTGCTGCCGGTACTGTAAGCGTCGTCTATCTCCACAAACTGATACTCATTGCTGTTCCAAATGATAATCTCCTCGGAAAACCGGCTCAGGTGCATCATCATAATGGACAAGGCTGATAAGAGCTCCAGCAGATAATCTCTGTCGGAAACTCCATCCATACTATTCCTTGTAGGTCCCTTAAATCCCAGCAGACCGGCCGTATAATCCCTATCCAGCGGATAGGTAGTTCCTGCCAAAGCTCCGGAACCCAGCGGGCAGGTATCCATCCTCCGGTAAATATCCAAAAGCCGCTCGTGATCTCTGCAAAACATCTCAAAATATGCCCCCATGTGATGAGCCAGCGTTACTGGCTGCGCCTTTTGCAGATGGGTAAAACCTGGCATATAGGTATCCACATGCTCCTCCATGACTGCCAGAATCGCCTGCAGAAGCTCCTTTACTAACTGGTTCAGTATATGTACCTCATCCCTTGCATACAGCTTCATATCCAGAGCCACCTGGTCATTACGGCTGCGCCCCGTATGCAGCTTCTTCCCAGGCTCCCCAATTCGCTCAATCAGCGTCGCCTCCACGAAACTGTGGATATCTTCATACTGCTCTGTGATCTCAATTCTCCCATTCTCCACATCGCCTAAGATACCCTCAAGACCCTCGACAATCTTCTCCTTCTCTGCCTCCGTCAAGATTCCCTGTCTTGCCAGCATCATCACATGTGCAATGCTGCCACGGATATCCTGCGCATAAAATCGCTTGTCAAATGAAATGGATGCGTTAAACTGATATACAAGCTGATCCGTTTCCTTTGTAAAACGTCCGCCCCATAATTGTGCCATAGCTTTTCATCTCCCTTGTATTTTTCTATCTTCAGGACTCCTAGTACACTAGTGTACTGACACGTTTACATTTGTCTGAAAGTAAATGTGTCAGCACACTAGGCTCTTCGCGACAGGGCCACGGAAAATTCGCAGCCGCAATAATCCTGCCGGTACAGCCCGTACTTCTTTGACAATTCAATCGAGCGCTTGTAACCGTTCTTCTTCTTAAAATCAGACGGCAGGTACGCCACCCCATACTCCTTGGAAAGCCGTATCCCGATTTCATTCAACCGAGAGGCGTTTTTAAGGGGGCTGATGCTCAAGGTTGTCCCAAAATAATCAAATCCGCATTTTTTCGCCACCTCTGCCGATTCACGAAGCCGAAGTTCATAACATCTAAAACAGCGTTCCCCACCCTCTTTTAGATGCTCCATCCCTCTCGCCATCTCGTAAAAGCGGTCTTTATCATAACTACCTGCCATAAATGCAATGGGATGCTGGGTCTTCATCTTTGCAATCAAAGTCTGTTGTTCTAAAATCCGTTTGGTATATTCACTTTCGGGATAAATATTCGGATTATAATAAAATATAGTAATCTCAAAATAATTACTCAAATATTCCATTACATAACTGCTGCAAGGCGCACAGCAGCTATGCAGCAGAAGACTTGGCGCCTTCCCTTCCTTTCCCAGACACTCAATCAATTTCTCTAGCTCTTTCTGATAATTCATCTGAACTTTTCTCCTCTAAAATGACATTATATTTTTCCTTTCTACAGCTTGTCTCCACGTCCTTTATGGGCAATACGACCCATGCCCTTAAGGTATACTTTTGAATTATAACCGCTTTCATGGCTTCTGGCAAGGTTAATCCGTAACTAATTTATGATATTTACATAAAATAATGTAACGATAACTGTATCATAATCCATACTGGAGGTTCCTATGGAACAAGTATTAGAACTCAAACATATCCACTACGCCTATCACACCCTGGACGGGGAAACTCCCGCTCTTACAGATATATCCTTTGCACTGAACAAGGGCGAATTTGTTTCCATCGTAGGACCGTCAGGCTGCGGCAAATCCACGCTGCTTTCCATTATCGCAGGTCTTCTCGAGCCGGAAAAAGGTCTCATCAAAATCAATGGAAAATACTTAAAAGAAAGCACCACCAACGTAGGCTACATGCTCCAGCACGACGAACTCTTCGAGTGGCGTACCATCTACAACAATGTAATTCTCGGGCTTGAGGTCCAGCACATGCTGACCGCCCGTACCAAAGAGCGGGCGCATGAACTTTTAGACCTCTACGGGCTGCGCCAGTTCGAGACTTCCCGCCCGTCCGAGTTATCCGGCGGGATGCGCCAGCGCGCCGCCCTAATCCGCACCCTGGTATTAGAGCCGGATCTTTTACTTTTGGATGAACCCTTTTCCGCACTGGACTACCAGACACGGCTGACCGTCGGGGACGATATCGGTCAGATTATCCGCAAAGAAGGAAAATCAGCTCTGCTTGTGACCCATGACCTGTCAGAGGCTATATCCCTTGCCGACCGGGTCATTATCCTCTCAGGCCGTCCCGCCGCTATCCGGCAGACCATCCCGCTGATCTTCGACCTTTCAGAAGATACACCGTTGAATCGACGCAACGCCCCGGAATTTAAAACATATTTTAATCTTATATGGAAGGAGTTGAATACCGATGAGTAACCTGTCAGCAGGACAGCAGAAATATCTGCTTATGCACCGACGGCATAAACGGATTGTCAGGATATCCCGAGTACTGATTCTGCTAAGTTTTTTATTTATCTGGGAATTTACCGCCAACGTAGGGATCATTGATTCTTTTATTTTCAGCAGCCCCTCCAAAATCGCACTCTGCTTTTGGGAGATGCTTCTGGATAAAAGTATCTTTGTGCACCTTGGAGTCACATTGTACGAGACAATCCTAAGTTTCCTGCTCGTAATTGCCATCAGCATTCTGGTGGCAGTTGCCCTTTGGTTCAGCAGCAAACTCTCCGAGATCCTAGATCCCTATCTGGTAGTGCTGAACAGCCTTCCAAAATCTGCGCTGGCGCCTCTCCTGATTGTCTGGCTTGGAGCAACAAAGACAACGATAATCGTAGCCGGAATGTCAGTCGCAATCTTTGGAAGTATCTTAAGCCTTTATACCAGCTTCACCACAGTCGACCCTGGCAAAATCAAACTTATCTATACCCTGGGCGGCAACCGTTTCCATGCGCTGTCAAAGGTGGTGCTGCCAAGCTCCATCCCCGCAATCATCAGCAATATGAAGGTAAATATAGGATTGTGTCTGGTTGGGGTGATTATCGGAGAATTCCTGGCGGCAAGAGATGGGCTGGGATATCTGATTATATATTCAAGCCAGGTATTTAAAATGGATTGGCTCTTGATGAGTATCGTCCTCTTGTGCATTATGGCGATGCTTCTCTATTACTTGATAAGCCTCCTGGAAAAATGGTGCCGCCGCCGTTTCTAAAAAATCCAATCTGCTTTCGGTATCCGTGGATTCCTGCCGGAAAGCAAATCAGGAGATGCAAAAAAGCACCTCCTGCATACATACTTTAATCTTACTAACCCAGTTCCTTCCATAGGCTGCTGCCCGACGCATGTGATTCTATCTCATCAAAAGTAAATGGCGCCGTCACCCACACATAGCCCCTATCATTCTCATCATCCTGGGCATAATTTAAATCAAATCCAATCTCAATCCCATCGGCATCCAGGAAGTAAATCACCTCATAGACTCCGTCTTGACTGTCCCCTTCCAGAGCTTTCTTCAAAGTCTCCAAATCGGCCTCTGCAAGAAATGTATCGTCTTCTGCCTCGCTGCGCATCCTGGAAAGCCAATCCTCTAAGAATGTGTCGCTGAGCTTTACAATGTCCTTTACCTCATAAACCGTCCCGTCCTTCAGGCTGATATTACAGGTGCGCAAATGCTGCACATAGTAGCTCTGCCCGCCTTCGTACCCGTAATCCTCGTAAACCACACAGAGGAAATCCTCAGAAGCATAGCAGACCTTATACTCCACATAATCCATCAAAATGGGATATTGCTCTGCAATCACCCGCTCTTTGATCTCCGGCGCTGGCTCATCATAGATACGCTTAACCGTTTCCATGGCACGTTCCTTTAGGATATCATTAACCTTTTTCTCTACGGAGGCATCCGATAATCCATTGACCACGGGATAAGTCACATTGAATTGAATCACCATGGACTGTTTCTCATCATCCACAAAGTCATAACTATCCTCATTAAGCTCATAGGTCACATTATCGTCAATCATCTCTGGGATTGCCCAGATTCCAGAGATTTCCTCCGGTTCCTCATACAGGCCGCCGCCAAACTCATAGGGCATCTCGTAATCCCCAAAGCCGTTATCGTAATCAAAATAATAGTCATCGTCGTAGTCGTAGTCATCGTCATAATCCGGCTCATCGTCATTCCAGTTTCTCTGATGTCCAAGCGCCCTTTCAAATTCGCGGCCCGCTTTGACCCCAATGAACGAAAACACCAGCACCAGAATCAGTCCAAATGCTCCGAGCGCTATCCAAGGAGCCTTTGAACGCTGGTTTTTCAGAGATACCATACTCAGGTTCACATACATTTCCATGGGAACATAGCACATTCCTTCCCGCTTTTGCTCCCCTGAAACAGGCCGCATACCCAGATGTATGTATCTTTCCACTGCATCCGGATCTGCATTGACTGTCAGCCTGCTCCCATGCAAATACTGTGCACAGTAATGGTAAACATGGTCAAACAATATACGCCCGATTCCCTGCCCCTGCCTCTCCTTCGCCACAAAGAACAGAGCAATGTGGCCATCCGGCCTTAAAGCCAATGTGCCGCACAGGGTTCCATTTTCGTATGCTCCAAAGAAAATCAGCTCTCTCCGCTGCCAAACTTCACTGATATAATCGTATTGAATAAATTTCTGAAATGCCGCCACACCTTCCGGGCTGCTCTTCGGCGCGATTGAATCCGCATAAACCTCCCATACCAGGTGCAGCGCCGGAAGCAACTCCGGCTGCTCAAGCATCCTTATTTCCATAATCAAAGCCTCGCCTCCTAGCTTTTGTAACCAATCAATTCTTCTCGAAGCAAGGTCAATGCCCTCGCCACCGTATACTCCCGATTCTTATCTCTGTTTCCCGTGAAGTGAAATTCCTCCACACGGACATGGCCTTTCACATAGCACCCAACATACACCAGTCCCACCGGTTTATCCTTTGTTCCGCCTCCCGGTCCGGCAATTCCAGTCACACTTAGGGCCGCATCTGCACCTGCGGCCTCTGCCACTTTGCGCGCCATCTCTTCGGCCGTCTGTGGACTCACCGCACCATACTGCATCAAAGTTTCCCGTTTCACCCCAAGCAGACGCTCCTTCGCATCATTGGAGTAAGTAATATAACCCTCCTGAAACACGTTTGAAGCTCCCGGTACATTCGTAATTCTACCCGCCAGCAGCCCTCCTGTACAGGATTCCGCCGTAGTCACAGTCAGCTTTTGCTCCTTAAGAAGGCGGACAATTGCCTCTTCGAGAGTCACCGCTTCCTCCGTGGTATAAATCTTATCCCCAAAGCGACGGAATAATTCGTCCATAAGGGGCGCGAACAATTTTTCCGCCTCTTTTTCATCCGAAGCCTTTGCTGTTACCCGAAAATGTACCTCCCCGGTTTTTGCATAAGGCGCAATCGTGGGATTGGTCTGCGCGTCCATAAGGTCAGAAACCATAGTTTCCGCCTTACTCTCCCCGATAGAACAGAGCTTCACCATCTTAGAGTAGATACCTTCCGGCTGCAGTTCATTCAGATATGGTGCGATATCCCGCTCAAACATAGGTTTTATCTCATTCGGCGGTCCAGGAAGAAGAATTGCAATCTTCCCGTTCTCCTCTATAATCAATCCGGGCGCCGTTCCATTATGGTTGTCTACCACCCTGGCCCCCTTAGGCACCATCGCCTGCTTCCAGTTGTTGGGCGTTACCTGGTCACTGTGTACCCGTTGGAAGTACGCTTCAATCCTCTCTCGCGTGTGACTATCCTCATAAAGCTCCCTGCCGAAAACCTTCGCCACCACCTCTTTGGTCAGGTCATCCTTCGTAGGTCCAAGGCCGCCGCTTAAAATCAGGATATCCGATCTTGAAAGAGCCTGCCTAACCGTATCCTCCAACCGCTCCTCATTATCCCCCACTACACTCTGATAGTAGCAGGAAAGCCCCAGCGCCGCACACTTCTCCGACAGATACGCCGCATTCGTATTCACAATATTTCCCAATAAAATCTCCGTACCTACGGAAATAAACTCCACCGTCATCCGTTACACACCTCCTTGAGTCAAAACCTGCACATTCTTGGCAACATAATCGATCAAAGAAACGACCGTCAAGATTAAGGATACCCAAATTAACACCGTTCCAATCATGTCAAAGATACCTCCGAAGTCCGCAATCAGCACGATAATCATCGCCATCTGGAAAACCGTCTTGAATTTTCCGAAGTAGCTTGCTGCAATGACGATCCCATTATCCGAGGCAATCAGCCGAAATCCGCTGATGATAAACTCTCTGGCAATGATAACAATAACGATCCACGCATCCAAGTCTCCAGAAGGAATCAGGCAAATCATGGCAGAGCATACCAGCAGTTTATCCGCCAGAGGGTCCATAAATTTTCCGAAATTCGTCACCAGATTCCTTGCCCGGGCTATCTTCCCGTCCAACATATCCGTAAGGCTTGCCACACAGAAAATCGCCAGCGCAATCCACTTATTCCCATCGCCTCCCACGTCTGTCAGCATAAAAAATACAAAAAAAGGTACCATAATCACTCGAAGCACCGTCAATTTATTTGGTAAATTCATACGATCAACTCTCCTATCAAATCATATTCCATAGCCCCGGTCACTCTCACTTTTGCAAAGTCTCCGGTCACCAGTTCCTCTTCTGTCTGAACAAAAATAAGCCCGTCCACATTGGGGGCATCCCGATAAGTCCTTCCCACATACGCATCCTCGTCCGCCACTTTTCCTTCAATCATCACCAGCACTTCCCGGCCAAGCATCCCCTCCGCCTGCTCAAATGCAATGTCCTGCTGCAGCTCCATCAATTCTGCCTGCCGCTCTTCCTTCACTTCTTCCGGCACCTGGTCAGGCATATAAGCCGCCGGCGTATCCTCCTCCGGCGAATAGGTAAATACCCCCAGACGGTCAAATTCCATCTCATCTACGAACTCCATCAGTTCCTCATGCTGTTCCTTCATCTCACCTGGGAACCCGGTAATCAGGGTTGTACGAATTGCAATATCCGGAATCTCCGCTCTAAGCTTTGCAATCGTCTCCTTAAGCTGCTCTTTTGAGGTCCGTCTCCCCATCTTCTTTAAAATATGGTCACTGGCATGCTGGATTGGCAAATCCAGATAATGGCAAATCTTCTTTTCTTCCTTTATCACCTGGATTAGCTCATCATCTACCTCCTCCGGATAACAATACAGAATCCTGATCCAACGGATTCCACGAATCTTACATAATTCCCGCAAGAGCTTGTGAAGCGACTTCTCCCCATAGAGATCCTTCCCATAAACCGTCGTTTCCTGCGCCACCAGGATCAATTCCTTCACACCCTGTTCTGCAAGTTCCCCTGCTTCCTTCAAGAGACGCTCCATAGGTACACTTCTATAATTCCCTCGAATCTTCGGAATGATACAATACGTGCAGTGTTTATCACAGCCCTCCGCGATTTTCAGATAAGCATAATGCCCGCCTGTCGTCACTAGCCGCTTTTCCTCCACTTTAGGCAGCAAATCCAGACTTCCAAGGTCCACCCGCCCCTTTCCGGCCAACGCTTCCTCGATAGCCTGAACAATCCGGTCATAAGACGTGGTTCCAAGAACCGCATCTACCTCTTTAATCTCCTCAACAATCTCCTGCTGGTACCGCTGCGCCAGACAGCCGGTCACCACCAGCGCTTTCAGTCTCCCTTTCTCCTTATATTCCGCCATCTCCAGGATGGTCTGGATACTCTCTTCCTTCGCATCATGGATGAAACAGCAGGTATTCACCACAATCACCTCTGCCTGCATCTCGTCATCCACAATCTGATATCCCTTCGCATCCAACAATCCCAGCATGACTTCTGAATCCACCAGATTCTTGTCGCATCCCAACGAGATAAATAATATGTTCATCCCATCCTCCTTTAAATGCTATGGCAAGAAAGAGCTATCGGAAAATGCTGCATATCATTTTCCGATAGCCCCCACTACCTAAATCTATACCAGCGCAGTCCACCAGATTATTCCACAGCCTCTTTAAGTATGTCTGGCTCTTCCTGCATATCCTTTGCTTCCAACTCTTTCGGCTCTTCCTGTGCGACAACCTTAATCTTAGCCTGATTCAGCTCGTCGATTGCAACCGACAGAGGCTTCTCACCATTCTTCACCGGCACCAAAGGCATATTGCCGTCAATAATCTCTCTCGCTCTCTTGGCAGTAGCCATAACAATGGAATACCGGCTGTTGACAATTTTTGTCTCGCCTTCTTCTACATCCTTATTCACTACCTTCATTAAATCTGTATAAGATGGGTGCAGCATACACTATTCTCCTTTCAGCTCTTCTTTCATATGCTCTATAAACGCCGCATTACGGCAGCTTCTTCTGTGCTCTCCCTGAATAATCTGATGCACCTGGGCCACACATTCCTCAAGCACGTCATTGACGATCAGGTAATCATACTGGTCCATTCCCTCAGCTTCCTCTTTCGCCCGTCTCATACGGCCGTCGATCACATCCTCAGTCTCAGTTCCCCGCCCCTTAAGACGCGCCCTTAACTCTCTGGCTGTAGGCGGAGTCACGAACAGAAGCAGCGTATCCGGAAACTTTTCCTTCACCTTTAACGCCCCCTGAATCTCAATCTCCAGGATCACATCCTTTCCCGCCTCCAACTGCTCCTTCACATAGGTCTTCGGTGTCCCATAGTAATTGTCCACATACCTAGCATACTCTATCAGTTCATCTTTCGCAATCATTTTTTCAAATTCTTCTGTGGTTTTAAAGAAATATTCCCGTCCATCCTCCTCGCCTGGTCTCGGCTTTCTGGTTGTGGCGGAAATGGACAGCGCGTAATTGTCATACTGCCTCATTATCTCTTTCATGACCGTACCCTTGCCGGCTCCCGAGAAGCCGGATACCACGATCAAAATACCTCTCTCGCCCATGAACTTGCCCTCTCTATCACTCTTACTCATTATCTGTCCATCGATTATTCAATATTCTGAATCTGCTCTCTGACTTTCTCTATCTCTGTCTTTAAGTCGATCCCTGCATTCGAAACCTCTAAATCATTCCCCTTAGAAAGAATGGTATTCGCCTCTCGGTTCATCTCCTGTGCGATAAAATCTAACTTGCGCCCAATCCCGCTTTCATCGGACTGTAAAGTTTCTTTCATATGTACCACGTGGCTTCTCAGTCTAACAATCTCCTCATCCGTACAAATCTTGTCTGCAAATATTACCACCTCGGCGGCAATCCTTCCTTCCTCTATCTGCGCATCCGAAAGCAGCTCGCGCACCTTGTTCTCCAACTTCTCTCGGTACTCTGCCACAATCTGAGGCGTCCTCTCTTCGATATAATCCACAATTTTCAACATGCCGTCCAGTTTCTTGAGGATATCCTCCTTAAGGTGGGTTCCTTCCTGGGCTCTTGTGTCTACAAACTGTCGGATGGCGCCGTCTAATGCCTTTTTCAGCCCATTCCACAGCTCTTCTTCATTCATCGCCTGCTCTTCCATGGTGAGCACCTCCGGACAGCGCAGAAGCGTTGAAACCCGAATATCATTCCCCAGGGAAAACTTCTCTTCCATCTGCTTAAAATAAGCAAGATACTCCCCTGCCAACTGTTCATTGTACTTCAAAGACGCCTGATTCTCAGACAAATCCTCGTACGTGATAAAAATATCAACCTTTCCCCTCTGGATACTCTGCTTCAAAAGATTACGGATTGCCGTCTCGAATAAATTCAATTTCTTAGGCATACGGATATTCACATCCAGATAACGGTGATTCACACCTTTCATCTCGACGGTAAATTTCCGGTCCCCGTCCGAACTCTCACAGCGTCCGAAACCTGTCATACTGTTTATCATGATATGAACCTCTTCTTATAAATGTATTCAAATTTATTGCTTTATTCATTATAAGGCATTTGGCAAATTGAGTCAACCATGTTATACTAATGAAAGCTTCACCCAGGAAAGGAGTTTAAATTATGGCATTTGATGGAATTACGGTAGCTGCAGTGGCCAAAGAGCTTAAAGATACTTTAACAGGCGGACGGATTACTAAGATTGCACAGCCAGAGACAGACGAACTATTGCTTACCATTAAGACCTCTGACGGTGCGTACAGGCTCTATATCTCTGCCAGCGCTTCCCTTCCTTTAATCTACTTGACGGATGAGAATAAACCAAGTCCTATGACTGCGCCTAATTTCTGTATGCTGCTTCGTAAACATATCGGAAACGGGCGTATCACAGGCGTATCACAGCCCGGCCTTGAACGAATTATCCATCTGGATATTGAGCATCTGGACGAACTCGGAGATCTGTGTAAGAAAAAATTGATTGTTGAGATCATGGGAAAGCACAGCAATATTATTTTCTGTGATGAGAAAGCCAAGATCATTGACAGCATCAAGCACGTCAACGCGCAGATGAGTTCTGTCCGAGAGGTACTGCCTGGACGGGAGTATTTTATACCGGATACCATGGCAAAGCAAAATCCTCTGACCGTCGCCTCCGAGGCTTTTATCGAAACACTGAAAAGCAAGCCCTCCCCCCTAGGAAAGGCTCTCTACACCAGTTTCACGGGAATCAGTCCCATAGTGGCGGAAGAAATATGCTCTCTTGCCGGACTGGAATCTGGTATGACTGCCAGAGATTTTTCTGAGGATATGCTGTCCCATCTCTACCGGCAGTTCTCTTATTACATGGAAAATGTTAAGCAAGGCAGATACCATCCCACAATCTACAATGATAAGAATGGGCCGAAGGAATTTTGCGCAATTCCGTTATCCCATTTTGGTCAATATACATCACGGGAATTTGATTCCATTTCCCAGGTACTTAGGACCTATTATGCTACGAAAAACACATTGACGCGTATCCGTCAGAAAAGTACGGATCTCCGCCATGTGGTGCAGATTTCTCTGGAACGAAACCGCAAGAAATACGACCTGCAGCTTAGACAGCTTAAGGATACAAAAAACCGTGATAAGTACAAGGTCTACGGGGAGCTCATCAACATCTACGGCTACAGCCTCCCCGCCGGCTCTAAAGAGCTGACCGCCCTAAATTATTACACGGACCAGGAGATCACCATTCCTCTTGATCCTACCATGACGCCCCAGGAAAATTCACAGAAATATTTTGCCAGATATAATAAGCAGAAACGTACTTTTGAAGCTCTTACAGAATTAATCCGCGAGACTGCCGAGGATATCCAATATCTGGAATCTATCAGCAATGCTTTGGATATCGCCATGAATGAAGCAGATTTGGCACAGATTAAAGAAGAATTGACCCAGGGCGGATACATCCGCAGAAAATTTACTAAGAAAAAGGTAAAGCTTACCAGCAAGCCCCTGCACTACATTTCCAGCGATGGGTATCATATGTATGTGGGGAAGAACAACCTTCAAAACGATGAGCTGACCTTCTCATTTGCCGTCGGAAACGACTGGTGGTTCCACGCAAAGGGCGCGCCAGGCTCCCATGTAATCGTGAAGACCAACGGAAATGAGCTTCCGGATTCTACCTTCGAGGAGGCAGGGCGGCTTGCCGCCTACTATTCCAAAAACCGCGGCAGTGATAAAGTTGAGATTGATTATGTGGAGAAAAAGCATGTCAAGAAGCCAAACAAAGCAAAGCCCGGCTTTGTCGTGTATTATACCAATTATTCACTGGTAATCGATTCCGATATTTCCAACATAGAAAACGTGCAGGACTAAACCTGCACGTTTTCTATGTTGTGAATCTTACGCCTCATTAGACACTTACGTCTCTTTCCACAGCTTTTCGCACAAATTGCTGTACTCTGGCAGCTGGTCGGTGTATGGCTTTAGACGCTTCTGAATCCTTAAGCGCTCCGTGGGATCTGCATCATACGTAGTATGGTCATTCTGCGCCCTCTCAAGCACATCGTCGGCAATCTCGTTAAACAGAATCCAGCAGAGCCTTTCGGCATCCGTAATCACATGGCTCTCCATAATCTCCTGACGCTCTAAGTTAATCTGCATCAGGACATAACCAAGCTTGTCAGACCAAAGCCAATCAAGATAGGGACTGGCTTTTATGTAGTCGCCAAACACCCTACAGACCTTTTCCACATCTGCATCTCTTTTCGCCTCTTTCAACATCGTGTCATCCTCCTCCTGCTCCTATTAATAGATACAGAACTATTCTATCACATGATACCAGGGAGAATGTTGATGTAAATATTGGTATATTCTATCTATTCGCCATTTCACTGAGTTCTGAGAGCATGTTGGGAAGTTCTTCCTCCATATTCTCTGATGTAAACTGGCAGGTTCCTACCTTGCGATGGCCGCCTCCGTGATATTTCAGCATCAGGCTTCCTACATCTATACTTGCAGTCTTGTTCAAGACGCTGTAACCAACCGCCGCAGAACATCCTCTTCCGCCCCGTCCGCTGACAATCCATACGGAAATATTCTGCTGCGGATACATGCTGTAAATCATAAAACGGTTGCCGGTATAGATAGGCTCCACACCTCTTAAATCGGTAACAATGACGTTCCCGTCCACAACCGTATGATCCGTAATCATCTTTCTGAACTTCACTGTCTGCTCAATATAAGTCTCAATACGCTCCTGCACATCCGGCAGCGCAAGAATCTCTTCTGTCCTCAAGGTACGGCAGGCATCCATAAGTTTCTCCATCAACTGGTAATTGGAGATCGAGAACTGTCTCCATCTGCCTAACCCTGTACGGGGATCCATCAAGAAGCCAATCAAAATCCATCCTGACGGATTCATAATCTCCTTCACCGACAGATTTCCTGAATCCACCTTGTCAACCGCTTCCATCAGGTCGTCAAATTGAGGAAATGTCTTCTTTCCTCCGTAATACTCATATATGATTCTTGCACAGGACGGGCTGATGCGGCTTTCCCCATTATACCGCCCCTCAAGCTCCATCCTCTCATGCTCGCTGGAATGATGATCAAACCATAATCCGCAGCCATCCACGAAAGGTACATTGGCAAGACAGTCATTCTCGTCAATCTCAAGCAGGCCATCCTGTATATCCTTCGGATGTGCGAATTTCCAACTGTCAATAATACCCGCCTCCAGCAGCAATGCTCCGCATGCCAAACCATCAAAATCTGAACGTGTAACTAGTCTCATGAATCTTCCTCCTACTTATACTATATTATACTCTACGGACAATAACGTACTATGTCAGCTCTTATTGTGGTTAGTATAGCATATTCGATGCATTTCAGCAAATACAATTTACAGATATTACTGAACAGAGATTTTATTTTCCGGAGATTTCAGAAACAACTTGTAAAAGACCATCTCAAAAACCCGATTGGCAATAACTGCCGCACCGTTGTCATTTTTAATGAATCCAAACAGCTCGGCCAGCTCGATTGTCTGATTCAAAGCAAAATAAGGAATCTCCTTTCCCGTAAACAGAATCGAATAAACCATGTCCTTAAGCTCTGGAAAATCGTAGAGCTTGTTTACCATAGACTCAAACAACACATTCTTTTCGCCAAGGAGAATCCTGTCCGCCTCCAAAAATCCCTCATAGGTCCATGCCGCTTTTTCATCGGGAAAATCCTCGCTGCCGGCAATCTCTTCGTCTATAATCTTACAGATTTTAGAAACCAGAAAAGGATATCCGGCCGTGTGATCATAGATACGCTCCGCCATCTTTCTGGTATCCATCCCTGTATCATGATCTTCCTCGTAATCTTTCAGCATGCCTTCAATCTCTTCCTGAGAAAATCTCATATCCCCTTTAAAATCCACGGCAATATTCCACGGACTGTTCATTCTATGTTGATCTTCCATACTTAACCTGCTTCTTAAATTCTTGATATCATAAACTCCTGCCAGAATAACCGACTGAAAGGCAGGCGACTGCTCCCTGTCGATATAATAGCCTCTTAGCTGGGATAAAAAATCTAGAAAAATCGGTTGATTGATTGCCCTGTCTACTTCATCAACCATCAGAACGACAGGTCTGTTTGACACCCTGCATATATCGCTCAAATATTGGAACAATTCTACCAATTCAAATTCCTCTTCATTCACCTGCACAGCCATCTTCATACGCTCCAGGGCCTTTTTTAGCTCCATAGAAAGAACGGCGTCCAGCTTTTGCATAATACGGATAAACGCCTTTGCAAATGCCACGGAAAAACGATTCTCATCGCGGAATTTGGCATGGCTCATGTGCATCTGCAAATCCATGTTGACCACGTAGTACCCATCCTTCAACTGCTCCTTTAAAGTACGCAGCATGGTTGTCTTTCCATATTGACGGGGCCGATTTATTGTAAAATAGATTCCTTTGTCTACATAGCTTTTCATCTGGGTTAATCTGGAGGTAAGATCAACCATATAGTGCATATTCGGTTTACAGTCCGCCGTTATATTAAATATTTTTTCCATAGTATCATACTCCTTCCAATGTAAAAAACTCCCATTCTCCATGCCCGTAAAATCATTAATAAACTGCCGCGCCATTCTCCATGCCCAACAAATAATCAATAAATTGCTGCGCCGTCCTTCCAGACAGCCCCCCATGGCTTAACTCCCATTTATTTGCCTCAAGCAAAAGCTCCTCCTTTGGCATCCCGATTTTGTTTCGCTTCGCCAGCTTAAGCACAATCTCCTGAAACTCCTTCTTCTCCGGCTTTCCAAAATAAATCGTCACGCCAAATCTTGCCACCAGCGACAGCTTCTCCTGCACCGTATCATTGGTATGCAGCTCCTCGTCCCTGTCCGCCTTATCCCGAAAGGTCTCTCGAACCAGATGTCTTCGGTTCGACGTGGCATAGATTAGAATATTGTCAGGCTTTTTCTCCAAGCCTCCCTCAATCACCGCTTTTAGATACTTATATTCAATCTCAAATTCCTCAAAAGACAGATCATCCATATAGATTATAAACTTATAATTCCGATTCTTAATCTGTGAGATAATATGGTTTAAATCCTGAAATTGATGCTTGTACACCTCGATCATTCGAAGCCCCCGGTCATAATATTGATTCAAAATCGCCTTAATGGAAGAGGATTTCCCAGTCCCTGCATCACCGAACAGCAGACAGTTATTCGCCCTTCTCCCCGCCACAAATGCCTCCGTATTATCGACTAACTTCTTCTTGGCAATCTCATACCCGATCAAATCCTCCAGATGTACGTGTGCAATCTTCGTAATCGGAACAATCTTTACTCCCTCTTCCCCATGCTCTACCCGAAACGCCTTGTGAAGCCCCAGTTTTCCCACGCCAAATTCCTTATAAAACTGCGTCAGAATCCCCTTGAACTCCCCCGTATCCCTGGTCTCTGCAAGATTTCGGCTCAAGCTGCAAATCCTCTCGCAAATCCTCCTGTTAAACAACTTTCCATGACTGTCCATCCCCTGATAATTAAGAAGCATAGACAGACACCCCGCCTTTAAAGACTCCGCCATCTCTGCAAAATCATAATCAAACAATTCCTTGAAAATTTCAAAATCATGCTCTGCCGCCTGATTGATACTGCCTGCCACCTCTCCTACGATCTCACAGGAGGTACTATACGCGTTTTCATGGCTCGCCAACAGATATGTCAGGTAATTATGCCACAGATTCCCCTCAAATCCATGGCTTACGGTCATCTCTAAAAGCTCATTCAAACACTCAAACAATAACCCCTTCAAATCCTCAGAATTATAATAAGTATTATCATAATTCTCCATCAGAAAGGTTATATCTTTAAGGATTTTTTCCTGCTCCATATGCTTATACAAGATTAATTCATTGATCCTCATCGTATCAAAATCCCCCATACTGCCTAATAGTTTCCAAGTATCCGAAGGCTCTTACTTTCTTCCCTGAGTCCCCGAATGGCATTCTTCACAGCCGGTTTAGCAAGATTACCCTCGAAATCCACGAAGAACCGATATTCCCAGTTTCTTCCCTCCACTGGTCTTGACTCAATCCTGGTCATATTCAAATCATTGTATATAAAATGTGACAACAACTGATACAGCGACCCACTCTCATGAGGCACCTCGAAGCAAATACTAATCTTTTTTGCATCTTTGAGAAAAATCTTCTGGTTCGTCACCACGATAAAACGTGTGGAATTGCCAGGGTCGTCGTTAATATTATCTGCAAGCACCTCAAGGCCATGAATCTTCGCTGCATAGGCGCTGCAGACAGCCGCCTGGCTCTTATCCTGCTCCTCCATGATTTTCTTGGCTGCAATCGCCGTATTCGCCACGCTGATCTGCTGCCAACCGCTGTTTTCCTCCAGAAAACGGGATGCCTGCATCAAAGCAACCCCTTTGGAATAGACTCGCTCAATATCCGAAAGCTTTGTTCCCGGAAGTCCGGCCAGAGTATGGGTGATTGGAATAATGGTCTCCCCAACAATATAGTTTTCAAATTCAACCAACAGATCGTACATCTCGTCCACGGCCCCCGCCGTCGAATTTTCAATGGGAAGCACCGCAAAATCCGCAGCCCCTTCTTCTATCGACTCCATGGCATCCCGAAATGTACGCACATAGAAGCTATTACATTTCTCGCCAAAGTAATACTGCATGGCCGCCTGACTGTAGGCCCCTTCTGTCCCCGGAAATACCACTCGCGCATTATCGGTATCTAATGCCTCCACCCCGATGAAGGGCAAACGCCCAAGGGCTCCCGCCTCCACCAGTTTCTGGTACTGGACCTTTCGGCTCATAGCCATCAACTGCTCGAACAGTTCCCGCACACCCTTCTTATTAAATTCCGTAGATGCTTTATCTGCCACAGACTTCAGTTTCTCCCGCTCTCTTTGGCGGTCAAATATCTTCATTCCATTCTGTATCTTATAGTCTCCAACCTGACCGCCTAAGCGTACTCTTTCCTCAAACAGTCTTACAATCTCGTCATCCACAGCGTCTATCTGCACTCTTAACTCCGCTAACGTCGCCATATTATCTTCTCCTTTTTGCCTATCTGCACAGTAAGTTAGTCAATTCCATTGTATTATAATACATCTTCTGGATTTTTTGTCAAATTTTTGTAGGAAAAATCTGTATAAAATCCCTATTTTTTACCATACTTATCCATATGAAGCATAATTTCCTGACCTGCGGGACCACTGGCTGGTGCATGGAAATCCTGTTCACAGGACTCCACTCCCTGCAGGATGAAAATCCAAAACTTACGGGGAATACTTCCATCTGGATGTTTCCCATTTACGGCTGCGCAAGCTTCTTAGCGCCCATCTGCCGGCTGCTCAAGGGAAAAAGCCTATTATTGCGAGGAGGCGTATACACCTGCTGCATTTTCTGCGGCGAATATATAACAGGCTCTCTCCTAAAGAAATTTGACGCATGCCCCTGGGACTACAGTAAAGCCCCTCTAAATGTCCGCGGCCTAATCCGCTTAGATTACGCCCCGCTCTGGTTCGGCGCCGGATTATTGTTTGAAAAAATCCTCATAAAACATTGAAAATCTTTCGTATTTGTTATATTATAGTAGGAAAGATTTTCAACAGGGAGGATAAGGCATGAATATCCGTGAATACAACAGAAGCATAATAAGCAGTCATATAGAACGTCCGTGTTTCGTCATTCATATTTTATTTGGGTGGCTGGTTGTATTCATTTCTTATTTCCGTTTTTTCGAAGATGTCTTTTCTCATATTAATAACAATTTTAGTAACAATTCTTTTTTTCTTAGCATATTCACTCACACACATAATCGTAATTTTCCTTACTGTTATTTATATATTCCGCCTGCGGCAGACGCCGCGCTTACCTGACATCACTACGGATATGCCTTTCGGTATTCCGTTGATGATATACATATATTTTTATATTTTTTCATTTACATCATAAGGAGGTTTTTATGAGACACTTAATGAGTCCGCTTGATTTTTCCGTAGAAGAATTGGATCGACTGATGAACTTAGCGGTTGACATCGAAGCCAACCCTGCCAAGTACGCACATGCCTGCGAAGGAAAAAAACTAGCAACACTTTTCTATGAGCCAAGCACACGGACAAGGCTAAGCCACGAAGCCGCAATGCTGAACTTGGGGGGAAGCGTCCTTGGATTCTCTTCCGCCGAATCCAGCTCCGCCGCAAAGGGAGAGAGCGTTTCTGACACCATCCGCACTGTTTCCTGTTATGCAGATATCTGTGCAATGCGCCATCCGAAAGAAGGCGCGCCCATGGTTGCCTGTCAGCATTCCTCTATCCCGGTAATCAACGCCGGAGACGGAGGCCATCAGCATCCGACCCAGACTCTGACCGATTTGCTTACCATCCGCAATCTGAAAGGCCATCTAGACAACATGGTCATTGGGCTGTGCGGGGATCTGAAATTTGGACGTACCGTCCATTCCCTGATCCATGCCCTAGTCAGATACCCCGGAATTAAGTTCATCCTGATTTCTCCGGAAGAATTAAGGCTTCCCGGCTATATGCGTTTTGATGTACTGGATAAGGGGAATATCCCGTACAAAGAAGTAGTCAGGCTTGAGGATGCTCTGCCGAAGCTGGATTTACTCTACATGACTCGTGTCCAGAAGGAACGTTTCTTCAACGAAGAGGACTATGTGCGCATGAAGGATTTCTATATTCTGGATTCTAAGAAGATGGAGCAGGCGCCAAAGGATATGTATGTCCTTCATCCGCTTCCGCGTGTCAATGAGATTTCCGTGGAGGTAGACACCGACCCCAGGGCAGCTTATTTCAAACAGACCCAGTATGGCGTCTATATCCGGATGGCGCTCATTCTGACGCTGCTTAATATTGAAGTGTAGGAGGGAAGAGCATGTTAAAAAATACACTGAATGTCGGACGTATCGAGGAAGGTTTCGTATTAGATCATATACAGGCAGGACGCAGTATGGACATCTACAAATATCTCCATCTGGACAAATTAGACTGCTGCGTTGCCATCATTAAGAATGCCAAGAGCAACAAGATGGGTAAGAAGGACATCATGAAGATTGAGTGTCCCATTGATTTTATCGACTTAGACGTATTGGGATTTATCGATCACAATATCACCATCAATCTCATCAAGGATTCTGAGATTGTAGCTAAGAAGTGCTTACATCTCCCCAAAGAGATTACCAACATCATCCGCTGCAAGAATCCAAGATGTATCACTTCCATTGAGCAGGGGCTTGACCATGTGTTTGTCCTGACTGACCCTGAAAAAGAAGTCTACCGCTGCAAATACTGTGAGGAGAAATATCACGGCAAATTAAAATAATCATTCTCTGAAAAATTTCAGGGGCAGATATGGTCCATACCAGCCATATCCGCCCCTGTTTAGAACTATCAATGCCTATATTCCTTCAAATATCACTGCAAGCAAGACGATAAGCCGGGTTATGTCGTTGGGTAATCATCTATCTAGCCCTGTCGTTGCCGGCAGGGTCAAGCAACCTACCTAAGACGTGACGGGCCGCCACATCGTCTTTTTCCGGTCTTGCTTCGGATGGGGTTTACATGTGCCCCCGCTGTTACCAGCAGGGCGGTAGTCTCTTACACTGCCCTTCCACCCTTACCATATACATGGCGGTACATTTCTGTTGCACTTTCCTTGGAGTCGCCTCCACCGGACGTTATCCGGCATCCTGCCCTGTGAAGCCCGGACTTTCCTCATCTGCCGCCTTTCAGCCTATCTGTACAATCCCAAATTTGCAGATGCGATTACCTGTCTTACTTGCAATGTCTTAAAACAACGTATCTTATACTAACACAAACTTCTCTGAAAATCAATTACCGGAAGCTCTTAATCCAATTAATCAAAGAATCATGATACACGTTATCCATAACGTCCTTCTTCATCTGTTCTGTAATGGGACCATTCTTTTCCATAATCGTAAGAATCGCCTCCTGAAGTCCGGCAATCCTGCCTTTTTCAAAAGCCTCCTGGTGCTCTGACGCCTCTGGCGCCTCTTCTGTCTGGCACTTTTTTGCCGTATCAGCCAAAGCCAGATTCTCCATGGCTTCATCAATCATCTTCTCTGCCACGGTATCCAAAGTCTTTCTCGATTCCAGCTTGACCTTCTCCTCCTCCACAGATTCCAGCATCACCTCAGCCACTTTCTCCGCCATAATATCTACCGGCGCCTTAACATCGTCCTTCAACTCTTGTCCTTCAGCTATTGGGATCCAGATCTCTCCCGAATTAGCCTTCACTCTGACTGAGATACGGCCGTTATCCACAGCCGCCTTCTCGCCTGAGAGAGCGCCCACATAGGAAGCTCCATCTTTCGCCGGAAGATTCATGGTAAAATCACTGTCATCATTGTTCACCGTAACGATAACGGCTTCTCCCTTAAAGTTTCTGGAAAATGCGTACTGCCGATTGGTCAGCATCAATTCCTGATAATCTCCGTAGGATAGAGCCGGCGTATTCTTTCGTATCTTACCGAGCGCCGCAATCAGTCTGGTATACGGATTCTCCTCTATGGCAAGTTCATAATCCGCAAGAGACAGCGCAGGTCTTAAGGAATCGTCGGAGTGCCGCTCTTTGCGTCCCTCAATTCCAAACTCTGATCCATAATAGATGGAAGGCACTCCCGGCAGTGTATAGAGTAAGACATGCACAGGTGCAAAATGGGCCTTGTTACTCAGCTTCGTATAGATTCTCTCTACATCGTGGTTGTCCACAAAATTATAGAGCTTTAGGCCATCCGGCCGATTGCCTCCCATACCATAGAGTCTTTTTACCGTATGGGCAATCTCAAAATAGTTGTGGTCATTGTGTCCTGAGTAAAGCGCTTTATGCAGATGATAATTGGTGACAGAATGTAAGGTTCCTTCGTTCACCCAGCGGTTGTAATCTCCATGGATAACCTCTCCCATCAGCCAAAAGTCTGGCTTCACTTCATTAGCCACCTGCCGAAGAGCCTTCATATATTCAAAATCCAGCACGTCCGCCGCGTCCAGACGGATTCCGTCCACGTCGAACTCCTCTACCCAGAAACGAATTACATCCCCAATATAATCCCGCACTTTTGGATTCTGCTGATTCAGTTTCGCAAGGAGATCATAACCTCCCCAGTTCTCATAGGAAAACCCATCGTTAAACTCATTATTTCCCCAAAAATTCACGTTCCGATACCAATCCTTATACCGAGAATTTTCCCTGTTTTTCTTGATATCCTGAAACGCAAAAAAATCCCGTCCGGTGTGGTTAAACACCCCGTCGAAGATAACTTTCACTCCCTGCCTGTGACACTCCTTCACAAACCCGGTCAAATCTTCATTGGTTCCAAGACGGGAATCCAGCTTTTTGTAATCCGTAGTCTCATATCCGTGTCCCACCGATTCAAAAAGAGGGCCAATATAGATTGCGTTGCATCCAATCTCCTTGATATGGGCAATCCACGGCACCAGCGTGTTCAGTCTGTGCTCCGGCTCCCCGTAAGAATTTTGCTTCGGCGCGCCAGTAAGCCCTAACGGATAAATGTGATAAAATACTGCCTCATCATACCATGCCATCGTTATCCGTACCTCCTAAAAATTATTCCAGTATCACATAGAAATATTCATTCCAACTGCGATACCCTTATATTCTATCATAAAATCCTTATAACCGCCACAAAAAATACCTGCCGTGCCTTTAGGCGTCCGCTATTACATCCTCGATGAGCTCTCTCCCATCCGCCGCACCTGTGGCCAGAGCGTCGCATCTCTCATTCTGAGGATGCCCGTCATGTCCCTTAACCCAGATAAAGGTCACTTTATGCTGCTCCTTTGCCGCCAACAGACGCTTCCACAGATCAACATTCTTCACAGGCTCGTTCTTTCCCCGCTTCCACCCTTTCTTTAACCAGCCATCGATCCAATGCTGGTTAAATGCCTTGACCACATACTGGGAATCCGAGTACACTTCCACCTCACAGGGCCGATTCAGCGCCTCAAGCCCTGCAATCACGGCCATCAATTCCATTCGATTGTTCGTCGTCTTTTTGTATCCCTGGGACAGCTCCTTCGTGTGAAGCTCCCCCTTCGTATCCATATATTCCAACACGGTTCCATAGCCTCCCGGCCCGTCTGGGTTTCCCCTTGCCGCGCCGTCCGTATAAATCTTCACCTTCATCCTATTTCTCCTTTTTTACCCTATATTTCAAACCTTTGATGGATTTTTGTTATCCGCCTCACCCGCTCTCGGTAGGGCTCTGACACAGGGTCCTCAAGCAGTCTGTCACAAGTTTCATACTTTCCCCATAAATGCATGGGAAATGCACAGCCTGTTTGCGTATGGCGCATAAAATAATCGAAGCCCCATGCATACTGCTCTTCCTGCCTTGGATCTAAGGGCAAAAATGCCACATCAATAGACTCCTTGGTAAGCTTCTCAATCTCACGCTGATATCGACGGCGCATCATTTCATTGTACACGCCGCTTTCTTCTTCCCAGTGCCACCAGTTCAAATCTCCTCCGTGATAAATGGTCTTCTCTCCCACCTTAACCAGAAAAGCGACCCCTTCATCTGTAGAGCGCAGCGTCCGAATCCTCATCCCATCAAGAGTAAGCTCCTGACAGGGCCCTATATAGGTACAGCTTCCTTCCGGTCCCTCCGCCTCAATATCATCTGAGAGAATAAAGTGGATATCTTTAAAATAGCTCTGCCACTCAAAAATCTGTTTATTAAAATGGTCATAGTGAACATGGCTTGCAAATACGTAGACCCCGGCCGTCTCCGGCAGCTTAGGAAGGTCGCCCTCATAATAGTCGAAAACCAAAATCCTATCGTCTATCTCAAGCACATACCCACTATGATTCAAATATGTTATCTTCATCCTATCTCCCCAAAATCACTTCCGGCACGCAGCCGGCTTTTGTCAGCCGCCTTATGCCTCTCCTTGAATTACCTCCACCGCATGGACCAGCTCCGGCATCAGAAACTTAAGACTCTCCCGAACCGCCTGCGCCTTGCCCGGCAGGTTCACAATCAGTACGTCCCCCCGTATTCCTGCAACACTTCGGTTAAGCATGGCTCGCTTGGTCAATTTCATTGTGTACGCCCGCATCGCCTCCGGGATTCCCACAATCTGTTTCTCAATAATATCCATGGTCGCCTCAGGCGTACAGTCCGAAGGCCCACAGCCTGCGCCGCCTGTTGTCAGCACAAGGTCTGCTGAAAATGTATCTGTTATTCTTGTCATCACCGCAGCCAGTACCTCTCTGTCATTGGGAATCGCGCCCATGTAGGTAATCTCGAAACCAGCCTCCTCTACCATCTCCATGATTGCCTCTCCGCTTTCGTTTCCCGCATTTCCCCTATATATCTCCGTACTCGCCGTAATAATCGCAACTCTCATATCATACCTCCGCTATTTCCCGGAAACTCTCGTATTTTTAGAAATCTCCTCTTTCATGTAATACTTCTGACCAGACAAAGCCCAAAAATCTGAAAACGGCAGAAAGTCCGTGAACAGTTCACGGACTTTACCCCATAATGTCTGTCAGAACAATCATAGCAAATTATACCAGAAGTGTAAAGTATTTTACCTTAGATAATAATGCATACCAGCCCGCCGTTGCTGTCATTTACGATCTTCTGCATAGTATCCTGAAGCTTTTCCTGACTCTCGTCATTAATCATAGCCATCTTATTCTGCATACCGTCCATCACCAGCTCCTCGATGGACTTTCCAAAGATATTCGTACCCCAGATCCCTTCCTCGCTCTCCTTTGCATCCTTAATGTAACGAATCAAATCCTGGGCCTGCTGTTCATTTCCTACGATAGGCGCAATCTCCGTCTCAATGTTTGCACGAATAAGGTGAATAGAAGGCGCCTCTGAATGAATCTTAACTCCATATTTGTTCCCTTGCTTGATGATGGTGGGCTCTTCAAGGGTAATCTCGTCTTTTTGGGGACTGACCACGCCATACCCCCGCATCCGTACCGAGGCGAATGCATCCCTGACCCCTTCATACTCCTTCTTAAGCTCCGATAAATTCTTCATGGCCGCCACCAGCTCATACTGTCCTGCAATATGGGTTCCTGTAAGCTCGCTTAGCATCTCATAGTAGAACTTTTCCGCCACCTGTATGCGTACCTTCACACATCCGGTATCCATCTCAATATGGTCTACCTTCATTTCCTCAATATACATACACTCCGGCAGCTCGATTCCTGCCACAGCGTCCCGAATCTCCCCGAAACGGTTCAGAATATCCTTGATATGTACTAACAGCTCTTGCTTAATCTTATGCTCCCTTGGCAGCATTTCCACCCATTTAGGGATAAAGAACTGCACCTCGGAAACCGGAAATTCATATAGAACTGCTTCCATGATTCTGGTAATATCCTCTTCTTTTAACTGCTCGCAGTTGACCGGAAGGGCGCTCACCCCATACTGCTGTGCACACTCCTGGGCCACCTGTTTCGCCTCGTCTCCAAAAGGCTTCTTGGAATTGACCAGCACCACGAAAGGCTTCCCTATACTCTGCAGCTCCCGGATGGTCTTCTCCGTCCCCTCCCTATAATTCTCCCGGGGGATATCCGTAATACTGCCGTCCGTCGTGACCACGATACCGATAGTGGAATGGTCGTGAATCACCTTTCTAGTCCCGATAGCCGCCGCCTTGGTAAATGGAATCTCATGCTCGAACCAAGGCGTCTTCACCTGACGCTCTTCCCCGCCTTCCACATGGCCGGAGGCGCCCTCTACCATATACCCCACACAGTCAATCAGCCTAACCCGTACCTTCACATCCTCCGAAACCCGGATCTCCGCGGCTTCCTTTGGGACGAACTTCGGCTCTGTGGTCATAATCGTCCGTCCCGACGCAGACTGGGGAAGCTCATCCTTTGTCCTGGCCTTTCCATGTTCATCCTCCATATGCGGCAGAACCAACACATCCATGAACCTCTTGATAAATGTAGATTTTCCCGTTCTGACCGGGCCTACCACTCCGATGTAAATCTCACCGTTTGTCCTGGCTTGTATATCCTTGTATAAATGATATTGCTCCATACTATATGCCCCTTCCATTCGTGCTGTTAGAATATATGCGGGCTTAAGACGGTTTAGACTACTTTCAAACAAGTTTCAGCGAAACTTCACGGTAATAGAACAGATTTCCGCAATGGTTCCGACCCTCATATTGGGTCCAAATATCCCCACGCCAGAGGTCACAATATTATGCATATCTCCTTTTTTCAGATATCCGCAGGCATTTTCCCACATCAAACGGATGGTTAGATTGCCCGGCCACACCTGTCCGTCGTGGGTATGACCGCACAGATCCAGATCCACTCCCGCGTCCGCCAATTCCTTAAGCTCTTTCGGCTGATGATCAATGACAAATATAGGTTTGGACAAATCCATATCCGCCGTTATCTCCTTCGGCGTCTTTCGGTTCTCAATTCCCCTGCCCGGGCGATGCCTGTCCGGACGGCCATAGAGATACACGCTGTCCGCAATCGTCACCGATTCGTCCCTAAGCAGCGTGATCCCCGCCCTCTCAAGGAACTCATCCATCCTGACGTCGCTTTCTTTCTTCCGGCTCCCGCCGAAGGTAAATCCGGCGAGAATTTTTTCCTTGATATCATGATTGCCATAGCAGGCATAAATCCCGTATTTGCTTCGAATCCCTTTGAAGATAGAGATTAATTTCTCCGGGTCCTCCAACGCCTCGTACTCATTGTCAAAAATATCCCCTGCAAAAATCACCAAATCCGGCTCTTCCGCATTTATCTTGTCGACCATCTTCTGAATATGCTCGCAGCCGATATTGTAACCCATATGTAAATCGGCCGCCATGACCACCTTCATCTGCTTAAGGTCGTCCGCCTTCTTATCAATCCTCACCTCATATCTTGTGGTTTTGATATTTCCTGCGTTCACCATTCCCCAGATGCTAAGCACAGCAATGCCGACCGCGCAGATAACTCCTGAAATCACAAATACCTTGAAGCTCCTTAGCTTTTCCTGATTTAGTTTCTTGCTTCTTTTCAAAATCACATGGATCACATCCGCCGTTCCCACCACCAAAATAGTATAGAGCAGGATTCCAAGCCAATAATTCCCTACCTTTACAAAAAAACGTTTTACAACTCCCGACGGAAGGAAGAAACCTACCCCCATGGCGCTGGCAAAAAACAGGTAAACCGTCAAAACGATAAGGCGCGCCCGAAACTTTCGAAACTCATGCCTGCAGGTACTCAGCCACCGAATAATCCACCGGATAATATATACATTGACCAACGCATACAGCGGAGACAATAATATCGCTAACATAATCCTCACTCCTTCTTTCCTTTGTATCCTCTAACACCTCTTGATAATCTGTAATTCCTTTTCCCTCGTTGGGATGGCCGATAGAATATCCGCAATCCGCCGCATACACGCACAAAAGCACAAGACAACTCCACACCAACACATTTTTCCTAATCTCTCGTATTCGATTATCCAGAAGGGGCGCCGCCACATACACGATTACCATGCCCCCGATTCCGAACACCAACAAGCCCTCCGCGCAGATCCGCCCGTTCAGGTTCAGAAAATATCCGCTGTAGTCCCACCATTTCTTTCCGTCATAGACCCTCTCAAGATAGTACGACGTCCCGTATTCCACAAGCCCGCATACGAAAATAATACTGAAAAACTGAATGACCGGATGATTGCGCACCCTGTTTAACAGCGTAAGAAGCAGCACTCCGCCTGTTCCGTAAATGGGAAGCCACGGCCCATGAAGGGTCCCGCGGTTGACGAACCCCCCATCCAGCACCAGATGTATGCTTACCTCCCAACACCAGCCAATCAAAGAGAAAATAAAAAACAGCATTATCAGAGACCATATGGAATAATGGCGCATATAGTGAAAGGTTTCGAATCTCTTCTGTTTCGTCACCTCTGGATAATTAGACAGCCTTACCGGATAGACTCTTCCTTCCGCCACTTCCTTGTACATTCCAAGCCGCGTCTTAAGCTCCCGGCTCTCTTCGTAGTCTCTGTCTTCTCTGGAATCCCCCAGCAAAATACCAAACCAGTCGGATAAAAAGCCTCTGATTCCCTCCGGCTTCTTTACGCTGCCCTCCTGTTCTTTCTTCCACTCCACCACGTCCGCATAGGCTTCTTCCAAAATCTCCTTTGGCGCCCTCTCATACAGATAGGAATCATTCAAAAGCTTTGCCCCGGGAAGAGCCGCCTCTTTTGCCTGAAGGCGCAACCCTGCATAATACTCGCAGTACGCAGCCAACTGGTAGGGCAGGGAATAGAATACCTCTGTCAGTCCAAAGGTAAAGGCCCCGAGAATGGCCCAGCCAATAAAAGAACATTCCATCACGAAACATTCCCACTTATGTCCCCGCATCATTTTCCGGGAAAGCGTAATTGCCTGCCGCCCGCTAATCTCCGGGTTCTCTGCCAGAATATAGGGCACTAAGAAGTAAGAGTAATACTTGATAAACCCTCCGATAATGGTCAGAGTCCACAGGAATAAATAGACCGAATACACCAGCATGGCAAGCGATACCTTCATCCAGCGCTTCACGCGCAGCAAGAACATAAACCGATAAATCGGCAGTTTCTCGTAACATCGGCTCTCAAGAAACATTCTCGCCGCAATCACCGCATAAGTATTAACCACCATCAGATAGAAGCCAAACATTCCTGCAAAAGCCAACAGGACCAGAATAAGGCTTCCCAGATTATCCGATCCGAACAAGGAATTAATCCCTGACACAAACATCACAATAAAGGATCCGGAGGTGATGCCGTTAACCAGCTTTGACAAGGCGCCTTTGCTTCTTCCCAGAACCCGGTTCCCCTCCTTCGACCGCTCAATCTCTGCCTCCTTAAGTCTCTCCGAGAGTTCCCTCCCTTTTTCAGGGTCTCCCATCATAATATGCTCCACTACGTCAAGCAGCCCAACGCTGCCCATTGCCACCCTGGTATCATTCTCGGCTGTCCATTCGCCCTCCTCTAAGGGCGCCGTCTGTGTCTCTGCCTCGGCAGCCGACACCTTCTCTGATGAATACATCCTCACAAAATTATCAAAACTCGAGCTTTGCAGCCCCAGAAATACAGCAATCAGACCTGTCATCACCAAAATCATATAATGTCTTTTTACCGTCTGCCTTGCTCTGGTTTTTATCTCTCTTCTAGTCATATTGCTCCTCTTCTGTCGTAACCCTCATTCACACTGCAGGTAAATATTTTGCCACAGTACTTTTTATCATACATGATTTTTTTTAGAATGAAAATATTTTTTTTGAATCTTAAGGGAAATTAAGAATATGATAAGATAATAAACTGTGATACAATAATCTAACGAAGGGTTTACATGATAGAAAGAAGTGAATTGAAATATGCAGTCTCAGCAAGTTGATTTTGGAACTGAAAACGTATCCCGAAATATTCTCTCTGTGGCAGCCCCTATGCTGGCAGCGCAGCTTTTAAATCTTTTATACAACATCATCGATCGTATCTACATAGGAAAATTCCCGGCCAGGGCACTCTTGCCCTGGCCGGACTTGGACTCTGTTTTCCGGTAATCACGTAATCACCATGGTAACTGCCTTCTCTAACCTTTTCGGAGTAGGCGGGGCCCCTCTGTGCGCCATTGCACGAGGAAAGAATGACAGACAAAAAGCCCAAGAGATTATGAACAACGCCTTCTTTATGCTCGTCTTAACTGGAATCCTCCTGACCTTCACTGGGATTATATTCCACAGACCCTTGCTCTTCCTGTTTGGGGCAAGCGCCGCCACCTACCCCTATGCCTCTGGCTACATGGTAATCTACCTGTTCGGTACCGTCTTTGTGATGGTCTCTCTTGGCATGAATCCTTATATCAACAGCCAGGGATTTGCAAAGGTAGGCATGAAGACTGTGCTATTGGGAGCCGCAGTCAATATTATTCTGGACCCCATTTTTATCTTCCTGCTTAACCTGGGCGTCAAAGGCGCCGCCCTTGCAACCATCCTTTCCCAGTTTTTCTCCGCCCTCTGGGTTATACGCTTTCTCACTGGTAAACAGGCCGAATTGACCCTTGATTTTCGTGGATTTTCTCCAAACCTCTTGTGCATCTTCGAGATCGCAAAGCTCGGAGTCTCCACCTTCTGCATGGCATTTACCAACAGTCTGGTCCAGATTGTCTGCAACTTTTAATCACAACGAAGAACTAATGGCGGCGGCAGTCCCTTCCATGCACGTATACTTTTTTGGATTTTTTATGATGGCGTTTCAGTTCGCAGGCCAGGGCGTGTTTAAAGCCTTAAACAGACCGAAACAGGCTGTATTTTTCTCACTTCTGAGAAAAGTGGTTATCGTGGTCCCGCTGACCCTTTTTCTTCCCCACATCGGCGCTCTGGGAGTAACCGGCGTTTTCCTTGCCGAACCGATTTCCAACTTTATCGGGGGGCTTTCCTGCTATCTGACTATGCGGGCAACCATCCTAAAAAAACTGCCGCCTGATTCCAGAGCGGCATAATGAATTTTCCTGTATTCTATTCCTGCCAATGAAGCGCCTGGTGCTCTGGTCTTCCGTCTCGGAGCATCAGCTCGTTTACAGCCTCCCTGGGGTCTTTTCCTTCAAACAAAACCTCGCTTACTTTGTCGATAATCGGAAGCGACACCCCATACTTTTTCCCCAACTTTACCGCTGCCTTGGCAGAATATACGCCTTCCACCACCATCTGTACCTCCTCCATGGCTTCCTGCATACTGCGTCCCTGGCCAATGAGATACCCTGCTTTCCGGTTACGGCTGTGAACACTGGCGCAAGTTACAATCAAATCCCCGATTCCCGTAAGACCGGTAAAACTTTCCACCGAGCCGCCCATCTTTACTCCAAGTCTTGCAATCTCGGCAATCCCTCTGGTAATCAGGGCTGCCTTCGTGTTATCTCCATAACCTAAGCCGTCTGCAATTCCTGCCGCAAGGGCAATCACATTCTTAAGAGAGCCGCCTAACTCCATTCCCTGCATATCTGGGCTGATATACACACGGAACACTTCATTCATAAACATCTCCTGAAGATACTTAGCAATCTCTTTCCTCTTAGCCCCCACAACTACAATCGTAGGAAGCCCCCTGCCGACTTCCTCCGCATGGCTTGGCCCTGACAGCACCGCCACCTCTGCCTGAGGGATCTCCTCCTCAATCTGCTGCGAGAGTGTCATCAGCGTACTCTCCTCAATTCCCTTGGCCACATCCACAATAATCTGTCCTTCTGCGACATATGAACTCATATTTCGGGCAGTTTTCCTTGTAAATGGAGACGGCACCGCAAGCACGACGAAATCTTTCCCTTTCACCGTACTCTCTATATCTGTCGTAAATACCATATCCTCAGGAAGCTTTACTCCCGGCAGCTTACTCACATGCTCCCGCTTCTCAGACAGCAGCTTCACTTCCTCTTCACTGATTGACCACACCGTAACCTGGTGTCCGTTCTTGTGAAGCAGTAATGCCAACGCTGTTCCCCAACTTCCTGCACCCATAATTCCTACATTTGCCATAGTCCTCATATCCTTTCTTTCAATTTATATCTCTAATCTCCTAGTGTAGTGTCTGTATTATATCTGGTGAAACCTAGTGTACTGACACATTACTTACTCTTCCCCACACTCAGCTTATTCTCCGTCCCTGTCATAAGCCGCTTAATATTCGCCCTGTGCTTGAAGAAGGCCGATACCATCAGAAACGCCGCAATCCCGTACATCTCATAGAGATAATTCTGCCCAATCCCATACACTCCCGTCTGTCCAAGGTAAATCACCTCCAAAAGGTAGAGAATCACCACCACAAGAGAGCCTAAGGAAACGTATTTCGTTCCTGCCACAATCCCCAGAAACGCTGCAAGACAGATCAGCACCATCCAGGCATTGGTCGTACTCAAAAGCAGACCGGCAGTAGTGGCAATCCCTTTGCCCCCTTTAAATTTCATGTAAAATGGATAGTTGTGCCCCAAAACTGCTCCCATGCCTGCATACATAGACAACAGCGGCAGCATATCCCCATGGCTGTCCTGATAAATAAAACGTACCAGCAGAACTGCAAACACACACTTAAAGGCATCTCCAAGCAGCGTCACCACTCCGGCCTTCCACCCCATTGTCCGAAGAGCGTTGGTAGTTCCGGCATTCCCGCTTCCTTTGCTTCGAATGTCTATATGGTGCACTTTTCCATATATATATCCCGTCTGCAGCAGACCAAACACATACCCGATTAATACACTGACCAAACGTTCCATAATCTAACGCCCCTTTTCCTTTCTCTCCCTGATAAAGAATTTCAGTGAAGTCCCACGGAAACCGAATGCCTCTCGAACCTTATTCTCAAGATACCTGGTATAAGAGAAATGCATCAGCTCCTTGTCGTTAACAAAAATCACAAACGTTGGCGGCTTTACTGATACCTGTGTGATATAGTAGAGTTTCAGCCTCTTCCCCTTATCGGACGGGGGCTGCTGCATTGCCACAGCCTCCATCATAATCTCATTGAGTACGCCTGTTGCCACACGCATGGACTGATTCTCAATTACCATATCAATCATGTCGTACAGCTTGACCAGACGCTGCCCTGTCTGTGCGGATACGTACATAATCTCCGCATAAGGCATAAATGACAGGACGCGGCGGACCTCGTTCTCATACTCACGCATAGTCCTATCGTTCTTCTCGATAGCGTCCCACTTATTGACTACAATAATAATTCCCTTGCCTCTCTCATGGGCAATCCCCGCAATCTTCGCATCCTGCTCTGTCACGCCCTCCACGGCGTCAATCACCATCAGCACCACGTCCGCACGCTCCACGGCAGACACCGCCCGAATAATACTGTAGCGTTCTAATTCCTCCTTAATCCTGCTCTTTCTGCGAAGTCCGGCAGTGTCGATAAACACATATTCTTTGCCGTTGTATACAATATCCGTATCAATAGCATCCCTGGTGGTCCCTGCTATATCCGACACAATCACCCTCTGTTCACCGAGAAGTTTATTGATTATGGAGGATTTCCCCACATTGGGCTTTCCGATAATCGCTACCCTGGGTCTGTCATCCTCTTCTTCTGTCTCTGCTCCTTTTGGGAAATATTTGATCACTTCATCCAGCATATCTCCCAGTCCAAGCCGTGACGCTGAAGATACTGCAAGGGGATCACCGATTCCAAGATTATAAAACTCATATACATCCGGCATGAACTTCTCAAAACTGTCCACCTTATTCACCACCAGCAGAACCGGCTTTGCTGAACGTCTCAACATGTCCGCCACTTTTGAATCTGCATCTACCAACCCTTGGCGGACATCCGTCAGAAACAGAATGACATCCGCTGTATCAATGGCAATCTGTGCCTGCTCCCTCATCTGTGACAAAATGATATCCTTGCTCTCCGGCTCAATTCCCCCTGTATCTACCAGAGTAAATTCTCGGTCAAGCCAGGTTACGTCCGCATAGATACGGTCCCTGGTCACGCCCGGCGTGTCCTTCACAATCGAAATCATCTCGCCAGCCAGCGCATTAAAAAGGGTCGATTTTCCTACATTAGGCCTTCCAACAATCGCCACTACTGGTTTACTCATACTCTATCTCCTATTCTCACTTTTTCTTTCAGACTTTCTATCTTCAAACCCTCAATACTGCCTCCAGGAAATCCTGTCCGCTTGATTTTACAATATCCACACGGACTTGTAAAGCCTCTTCCACCTCTGAAAGCGTAATATCATCCAGAAACACTTTTTCCCCGCTGCGAAACATATTGCAGGGCAGCAAAAGCCGCTCACCAAGCTTTCTGCCCCGAAGCTGTGCAGTCAAGTCTTGTCCTGTAATCAGCCCCGACACCGTAATCAGCTCTCCAAAAAAGTGATTCTGAATCGGGTAGATATAGACCTTCGTCCCAGGATACTTACACTCTAGCTTGTCTGCCATCCGCCTAATGTAGGGATAGGCCAAAAAACCGGTAGCTATCGAAACTGCCCTTTCTCTATCGTCACCTTCGGCCTCTTCATATGCCTTCTCAAACTCATTCTCCAAAAGCCGCAGCATGCCGACGCCGTTCTCAAGCTGAAGATAGCCGTCGTACCGCTCTTCCTCTGGCAGCTCTTCCTCTGCCAAGATATACCATTCGTCGCCTGCGTGAATGAAATGGCTTCCATGCTTCTCATAAATCCTCTCCTGCCACCGGTGAATTGTTTTCAGGACTTCTTTTGCGTCATCCTTCTGAAAGGGCTCTAGCGGATACAGACCTTCCCGATACTTGGTCAGTCCCACAGGAACCACCGATACGCTCTGTAAGCAGGGAATATACCTGGTCAGCTCACGGATACTATGCTCTAATTCCTCTCCGTCATTGACGCCCTTGCACAATACAATCTGGCCATTCATCTGAATCCCCCCGGCATAGAGCCTATCCACCTTCTTTAGCGCCTCGCCTGCGAAACGGTTGTGCAGCATCTCGCACCGAAGCTTTGGATTCATGGTGTGAAACGATATATTAATGGGCTCCAAGTGATAGTTCACAATTCGCTCAATATCATGGTCGCTCATGTTCGTGAGTGTCACATAATTCCCCTGAAGAAAGGACAACCTGGAATCATCATCCTTAAAATATAGGGTATCGCGCATTCCCTTGGGCATCTGGTCAATAAAACAGAACATGCACTTGTTCCTGCAGGAACGGTACTCATCCATTAATCCCTGCTCAAATTCAAGCCCAAGGTCTTCCTCATAATCTTTTTCAAGCTCAAGCTCCCATTCCTCACCGTCAGGCTTTTTAATCACAAGCGTGAGTTCCTCATCATTTACATAAAAATGATAGTCAAACACATCCTCGACCTCACTGTCATTAATAGAAATGAGCCTGTCGCCTGCTTCAATCCCCATCTCCTGTGCGATACTTCCCGGCAGCACCTTCTTTATGACATGTTCATGTTTCTTTCTACTCATTTTCCACCTATCTCTCTACTAGTGTGCTGACACATTTGACTGAAAGTAAATGTGTCAGCACACTGGATTCTCTGTCTTTAGTATAGCACAACATATATTTGATTCCTACTATAAAATTTGTTAAACTATATCAAAGAGCATCCTTTCGTTACTGTTTGCTCCGTGACCAGTAACACCTTTATCCCATGCTCTTTTCAGCAGATGGATTTCATCAAAATATAGGAGAACGAACTATGAACACAGTAAAAGTGAGAAACCTAGAGCTGGGAGCCGGCATTCCGGCTATCTGTATTCCCAATGTAGGAAAATCCCAGGAGGAAATTATTTCCCTGACAAGACACTACAAAGAGCTTCCCATGGATCTTATGGAATGGCGTGCAGACTGGTTTGAAGATATAGATAATATCTATAATGTTACAGAGGTGCTGACCCAACTACGGGAAATTCTTGGCGACATTCCTCTTCTTTTCACCTTTCGGACAAAGCGGGAAGGAGGCGTCCATACGATGAATACCGACACATACATTTCCCTGAATAAATCAGTGGCAGCCACCGGTATGGCCGACCTTATGGATGTGGAGCTCTTTACCGGAGATGAGCTTGTGACAGACTTGATTTCCTACATCCACCAATACAATACAAAGGTGGTGGTATCCAATCACGATTTTCACAAGACGCCCGCCAAGTCTGATATTATATACCGTTTGCGAAAGATGCAGGACCTGGGAGCCGATATCCCCAAGATTGCGGTAATGCCCCAGAATAAGAAGGATGTCTTAACCCTCCTTGCCGCTACGGAAGAAATGACGACAGACTTTGCCGACCGTCCAATCATTACCATGTCTATGGCAAGTCTTGGCAGCATCAGCCGTCTTACCTGTGAAATGTTCGGCTCTTGCCTGACTTTCGGCTCTGGTGAGACGGCTTCCGCTCCCGGGCAGCTTCGGGCAGAAGAATTACATAGCATTTTACAAAACATACATCGAATATTACTATAGATTTTATTTATAGTTCATGATAGAATATCAGCAGATTATACAACTGAATATGGTGAAACAAATGAAGAAAGGAGCACTCCTATGAATCTTTATCATCTCAGGTACTTTGTGACACTGGCTCATTTAGAACATTATACGAAAGCCGCTGAGATCCTGGCGATTACACAACCAAGCCTAAGCCATGCAATCTCCTCTCTTGAGAAAGAACTGGGAGTAAAATTATTTGAAAAAGACGGCCGCAATGTAGTCTTAACCAAATGCGGCCAGGCATTTTTGTCCGATGTAGAGCAGTCTCTTGAAATGCTGGATTCCAGCGTCAACAGACTCCAGATGACAGGACTTGGCGAAGGCCGAATCGATATCGGTATGCTTCGTACCTTAAGCTCTGCTATCCCCAAATTTGTGAAAGATTTCCTGGATTCAAAACCAAATAAAAATATTCATTTTTACTTTCACGCTTCCACTGACCTGTCTGAGGATATCATCCAGGGCTTGAAAGAACGACGGTATGACATCGCCTTCTGCTTTAAGCTTGAGAATGAACCTTTGGTCGAATTTCACCCCATTTCTTGTCAGGAATTGGTGCTCATTGTTCCAAAGGGGCACCCCTTAGAAGGACGAGATTCCATCGACCTTGAGGATACCCTGGCCTATCCTCACATTACATTTTCAGAGCGAAGCGGGCTAAGACCTGTGATTGACCGGATGTTTGAGACCTGCGGCGGTTTCCCCCAAAGCGACTATGCCCTGGAAGAAGACCTGGCCATTGCAGGACTTGTAAGCGCAGGTTTCGGGATCTCGGTTATTCCGCGCATGTCCATCCTAGAGTACATGCCTGTCAAAATCATCGAAATCACCAAGCCAAGCTGGGAACGCATCTTTTATATGGCAACCCTGAAAAATGTATACGAAGCCCCTGTGATCCAGCATTTCAAGAATTTTGTGCTGGAGCATGCCGACCTGGTGAAAAAGAATTACTGACAATACGTTCCACGCAGCTCAAATCCGTGGTCCATCGGGCCGCTTCCGCTGCCCAGGTTAAGCATGGCGCCAAGGGCGCCAGAAAGGTATGACTTTGCACGCTTTACCGAGGTGTTCAGGTCATACCCCTTGGCAAGGTTCGCTGCAATTCCGCTGGACAGAGTGCAGCCTGTCCCATGGGTATTTGGATTATCAATTCTCTTACCCCTAAACCAGCGATATGTGCCCTTGCAATAGAGCAGGTCATTGGCATCATTCAGACTGTGTCCGCCTTTACACAGGACGGCACAGGAATATTTCTCGCTGATTTCCTGAGCCGCTGACACCATATCCTCATCAGTGAGGATTCTTTTGCCGCATAAAACCTCCGCCTCTTTTATATTAGGCGTCAACAGGCTGGCAAGGGGAAGCAGATATTCCTTCAATGCGGCAACGGCTTCCTCACTGATGAGTTTAGAACCACTGGTGGCCACCATCACTGGATCTAGAACGATATTCTTCGCATGATATTGAACCAATTTCTCTGCAATCACAGCAATAAGCGGACTTGCGGATACCATGCCTATCTTCACTGCATCGGGCATAATATCGGTAAATATATTGTCTAGCTGCTCTCCTAAAAATTCTTTAGTTACCTCCATAATTCCTGTGACACCAGTGGTATTCTGAGCTGTCAGGGCTGTAATCGCACTCATGGCATACACCCCATTGGCCAACATCGTCTTAATGTCCGCCTGGATACCTGCGCCTCCGCTGCAGTCACTTCCAGCGATTGTCAACACTCTTTTCCTGCTTAACGTTTTCTCTGTCAAACCTTTCAGTTCTTCTGCTGCCGTACGAATATCGGGCTGTGCAAAAATCGCGCTGATTACGGCAATCCCACAGATTCCTGTTCCTGCCAATTTTTCTACATTATCCTTCCCAATCCCTCCGATTGCGATTACCGGAATATCCACCGCCTCACAGATTGCACGAAGAGTCTCGCTGCTTACGGCTTCTGCGTCTGCCTTGGAGCCTGTATGAAAAACCGCGCCTACGCCCAGATAATCAGCCCCCAGCTTCTCTGCAAGCACTGCCTGTTTCACCGTCTGAACAGATACGCCAATCAACTTGTCTTCCCCTAATTTTCTGCGCACCTCTCCTGCCTCCATGTCCTTTTGCCCCACATGAACTCCGTCTGCCTCTGCCTGCACAGCGATCTCCACATTGTCGTTGACCACAAAGGGCACCTGATACTTTCTGCATAACTTCTTTAGTTCCTTGGCTTCCTCCAAGAATCGCGCTTCGTCAAGCTCCTTCTCTCTTAACTGAATGAAGGTTGCGCCTCCCTCTAACGCCTGCTCTACCTGATGAGACAATGTATCCCCATTCAGCCATCTTCGGTCTGTCACCGCATACATAAGCAAATCTTTCTTTTCACATTTCATAAGCTGCTCCCTTCTCGTGATCATTCATTTTTACCATATCTCATACTTAGCCCCACTCTCCAAGATTTCCTCATCCATATGGTAAATGGCGTCAATAATACGGTTCCGATATGTGGAATTTCCATCCCCCTGCTGCATACGCTCCCATGCAAGCTCTCCTGCCAGTCCCATTGCACACACAGCCGCTGCCGCTGCCTCAAGCTTATTCTCTGGATTTGCTGTTAGAAACGCGGTCATCATACCAGATAGCTGACAACCTGTCCCTGTAATCTTTCCCATCTCTGCCCGTCCGTTTCGAATGACATAACAGGCTTCCCCGTCGCTTACCAGATCAAGGGCTCCGGTGAGCGCCACCATACATCCCGCCTTCTTTGCAAAGGTTTTCGCAAATGTAACTGCAGCTTCCAGAGCCTCTTCTGTCACCGCATCTGCAGCGTTTGCATCAACTCCTTTTGTGGTTTTACTTCCATTGGCTAAAGCCTTCATTTCGGAAATATTTCCTCGAATTACATCGAAGGAAATCTGCTCCATCAGCTGTATTGCCGTATCTGTCCTAAGGCGGCTTGCGCCTGCTCCTACTGGGTCCAGCAGCAGAATATGTCCAAGCGAAGCCGCCCTCCTTCCTGCCCGAAACATCCCTTCGATGCTCCTTTTGTTCAGTGTACCGATATTAATATTCAGCCCTCCGCAAATTGCTGTGATTTCCTCCGCCTCCTTTGGCTCATCGGACATAATCGGGCTTGCGCCGCAGGCAAGCAGGATATTGGCTACATCATTGACCGTCACATAATTGGTCATATTGTGTACCAGCGGTACGGTGTCCCTTACATTTTTGATACAGTTTCCTACCATAGTTCTTCCTCCTGATAATCGTGTAGTCATTTCGTCCTTCTTTGTACGTTTCCAACATAGTTTCCAAGCACACGTTTACCACAAAAAGGAAAAGCGAATACACCAGGTATTGGCATATCCGCTAAATCTACGAATCCTATGTCCCTACGTTGGCATTATCCAAATCAGGTTCATGGGTCGGGACAGTGTCAGTCCCCTCTCAGCCCGCTTCTGCAAGCTCCCCGTTGTCTATTCGGTTACTCTCTTATTATACATGAAAAATCTTCTTTTGCAATGTCTATCTCTATTATATCATCAATCTTTATTCGTGTGCGGTCTGTAAAAATCAAACTTCCTTCGTACTGGTCTATCTTTTTCACACAGCCTTCCTTCGTCACATAAGAACCTCCTGCCTTATAAGCATCCGGCACGAAATAAGTAATGGAGACAGCCGGCTTTAGACTCAACCGTTCCCATATCGTTCTAAGCTTCCCATCCAGAAGCGCCTTGCATGCCTCGTCTAACTCAAGCCTCTCCGCTGTAAGCCTTGCCGTCTCTCTCACAGCCTCGCCGTGTCCGTTCAAGGCTTGAAAGGGTGCAAACTGCGCGGCCCGATCCTGTACCGGCATAGGCGCGTGTGTCTTAGATACATGATGAGGAAGGGAAATCATGTCCTGATACTTATCTATCCCTTGATTGCTTAAAAACTTCCTGTCCTCCTTCGTCCCCCTCATGCCCGATGTCCTCCAATCTGCCTATTCCGCTCCATGGCCGTAGCTCCCTCTAACAGATTCATTCCTTTCAAAACCGCATTCTTTCCATATCTCTTCTTAATGTCCAGTACGGCCTGCTGCAGGCTCCTCTCCCGCCGCATTTTTGCCGCCTCTGCCTCCCGTTCTTTAGAAAGAGCGGCATAATCCGTAAACAAGTCAAGCTGTTCAAACACAGGCTCATTTTCCACAGTACTTTCATCCGCTACATGATTGGCGCCTATGGCTATCCTTCTGACGAGAAAATCTTTGCGGATAATATCGTCATACAGCCGAAGAACTGCATCCACAATCACCTTTCCAGAGGACGTCTGCTTCTTAAGCTTCACGGTTCCGTGGGCGTGTTTCGGAACACTCCGTCCATAGCGGTCTGTCCTTATCTCTCCTCTATAGGACTTTCTAAATTCCGGCGCCGTCAAATTCTCCCGGTCATATCCTACGGTCAGCACCATCTGATCCGTTACCAGACGCTTATCTACCAGCTCTAACGCCAGAGCTTCCGCCATCTCCCGAACCACCAGCCTCGCCTTCTGTGCCGTATAGGGACAATGTAAGACCTGCCCTGAACCAATACTGTTGACGCTGGGCTTATACGTCTTGATGTCCTCCATCGTACAGGGCTCCCACCCCCACGCATGGTCGATCAGAAGCTCTGCATTTACCCCGAATAGTTTGTAAAGCAGGTCTTCGTTATGGTATTCTCCCGGCTTTCCAATAGAGCATCTGGCCACATCTCCCATGGTGTACATACCGTACTCTTTCAGTTTCTTCGCATACCCCTGGCCCACGCGCCAAAAATCTGTAATCGGCTGGTGTGCCCACAGAATCCGGCGATAGCTCTTCTCTGTCAGGTTTGCGATACGCACGCCGTTCTTATCGGGCGGGATATGCTTTGCCACAATGTCCATGGCAACCTTGCACAGATACAGGTTGGTTCCAATTCCCGCTGTCGCGGTGATTCCCGTCGCCGAATAAATATCCTGGATAATCTTGCCTGCTAACTCACGCGCCGATAGGCCATAGGTGTTCAGATAGTGGGTAACATCCATCATAATCTCGTCAATCGAATATACATGACAGTCCTCCGGCGCTACGTATTTCAGATAAATCTCATAGATTCTGGTGCTGTAATCAATATAATATGCCATCCTTGGCGGCGCAACGATGTAGTCAAGAGCCTTATCCGGCGATGCCTTCAGCTCTATATCATCGTAAGAGACGCCTGTAAACTGCCCCCTAAGCGCCATACTCTGTCTCTTGGCATTAACCTCCCTCACCCGCTCTATCACTTCGAACAGCCTTGCTCTTCCTGAGATTCCATAGGCTTTCAGGGAGGGTGATACCGCCAGGCAGATCGTCTTCTTTGTACGGCTTAGGTCCGCAACTACGAGATTCGTGGTCATGGGATCCAGGCCGCGCTCGACACATTCTACGGAAGCGTAGAAAGACTTGAGATCGATTGCAATATAGGTATGATCATTCCCTGCCATATTTATCACCTCTTTACATGCAAAAAACAAACGTAAGTTCTTTTTTTGATTATAACAGAACTTACGTTTGTTTTCAACTGTAAAAAATCTCCTTTTTCAAGCTTCCTATTCTGAAATTCTATGAGAGTACACGCTAAATCTTTCTATATCTACTTCATAAATATGAGTAAGACTAGCCCTTGGTTTCCATCCAAGCTTTTCTAATTTACTGTTATCCTGCAACAAGGCTCTATATGGTAAAAAACCATCTGACTGCACGTGTTTTTCCTTAGCAAAAACAATCTTTAAATTTTGATTGAAGGTTTTAAATAAATAATTTGCCAAATCTTTTACTGTAATAAATGTTTCCACATTTGTTGCATTATAAGCGTTACCCTTTTCCCCCTTAAACAAAACCGTTAAAATTGCTGCAATTGCGTCAAGCGAATAAATCATACATTTCTTCGTCAGACCATCTGATTTCATCACTAAATCTTTATCTTCTATGATACATCTAAGTAACTCGTTTACTACCCTAGGTTCTTCATATCGTTGAAACAACCCTTGGATTACCGTTGGTCGAATAATTTTAACATCTGTTCCGTATTCCATGGCCGCTGCATAGCACAAGAACTCCGAAGCCTTTTTCCCTAAAGGATAACAACTTCTTAAATTCAAACTGTCAATCGCACCTACCATATCTTCTGCCATTGCTGGTGAAGCATCTGTCGGCAGGCCATATACTTCCTCTGATGATAAATATATCATACTGCAATTTTTGTTTCGCTCTGAAAGCTCCAACAGCTTTTCCATTCCATCAACATTAGTTCTAAATGTTTCCACGGGATGCGCCATATGATATTTATTACCTGTCGGAGATGCCGCATGGACAATATAATCTATATCTACATTAATTTCCTGTTCACATCCATACTTACAATACTTAATATTATCTGTCCTTTCAATATATTCCGGAATTTCATTCGGCGTTCGCGTAGAACCTATAATATGTATGTTGGACCCATTCAATTCATTCTGTAATAACAACCACTTAATTAGCCCTGTTCCTACTAAACCTTTCGCGCCTGTTATTAAAATCGTCTTATCTTTTAAATATGAATCAAATTCATGATATATGGCTATATATTTCGATATTTCTCTTTTTTCAATCTCCGTGTATTTCATACCTATACTCCACCTTTTACAAAAGCATCATTACTTCATTGACAATTTTCTCTGGTGTCAGTTTATTTTGTTTCATCAATTCTATTGGAACATATTTTTTGGGAATGTCCATAGAGAAGCCATAATTAATAACTTTTACATTTTTAAGTGAAAAGAACTGTGAAATTTTTGAGCCAAATCCTCCGCTAACAATACCATCTTCTAACGTAATAACTAAATCATGCTCCTTTTCAAGATCGTTCAGCGTTTCTTCGTCAATACCAGTAATAAATCTCGGATTAATGAGAGTCGCTTGAATATCCATACGATTCTTGCACTCCTTTACAACTTGTTCACCCAGATAGTAGAAACTTCCTAATGCAAGAACAGCTAACTTCTTTCCACTGATTGTTACTTTATATTTTGTTTGGCTATAGTCGAGGCTTACTTCGTCTTTTGTCTCATAAACGCTCGTCCATGGTACTCGGATAGCAACAGGAAACCTTGTCTGCTCTATGCTCCAATTCAACATAGCAAGATATTCCTGTTTATTCGTCGGCGCAAGGTATACGAGATGCGGAATATTTCCCAGCAAAGCAATATCAAATAAACCGGCATGAGTATCATTTGCATGACCAAATACAGATGCATGAGTTACCAGCATAGTAACCGGATTTTCACCAATACACATTTCCTGTTCAATCTGATCATATGCTCTCTGATAAAATGTGCTATTAGTCGCAAATACAGGTTTCCCACCTCGCTTTGCAATTCCTGTTGCTACAGAAATTGCATTCTGTTCTGCTATACCTACATCAACAAATTGTTTTCCTGCTCTTTTTCGTTTTTCTTCATGAAAACCAATACATAACGGCGTTGAAGCCGCCACAACAATAATGTCTGAGTCTCTCTGCATTTTATCAATTAAAAATTCACTTACTATCGCGCCATAATTTTCATCTGGTACCTTACATAGAAACTCCCCCGTACTTATGTTAAAAGGACGCGCCCAATGCCATTGTTCTCTATTGACCTCCGCAAATTTATATCCCCTGCCTTTCTGCGTACAAACATGTACAACCACAGGATTTTTTGTTCCCTTGACTCTGTTTAATGCCTTTATAATATCAGGAATACTATGTCCATTGCGTACAAATATGTATTCAAACCCTAATGCCTTGAAATAATTATCCGTGATTTCACCATGATTATCTCTAAGCTCATTTAATTTTTTATTTAATATTCCATGATTTTCAGGAATAGACATATCGTTATCATTAAGAACAACAATTAGTCCGCTGTCCATTTCTCCGGCAAAATTAAGCGCTTCAAAAGCCTGCCCACCGTCCAATGACGCATCTCCAATAACAGCAATTACATTCTCTTTATCTCCCTTTAAATCCCTTGTTAACGCCATTCCACATGCTAAACTAATAGATGTAGATGTATGTCCAATAGGAAAAAGGTCATATTCGCTTTCTTTTGGATTACTATACCCAGAAATCGTGTTATATTTTTCTTCATACACAAATGCGTCTTTTCTTCCTGTCAGAATTTTATGACAATATGTTTGATGGGATACATCAAATATAATCTTATCTTGAGGCGCGTCAAATACGTAATGTAAGCCAATCGTTAACTCTATTACACCTAGATTTGACGCCAAATGACCGCCGCATACACTCATCTTTTGAATAAGAGCCAATCGGATTTCTCCGGCAAGCTCTGTACAATTTTCAATACTTAACTTTTTTAGATCGTCCGGACAATTAATCTTTTCAAGATACATATCATAACTCTCCTTTTCATTTTTATTTCCAATCTGGATTTAAAATTGGCGTCAATTGTATCACTTTGCCCTTTTCGATATCTTTAACCTGCTGTACTCTCGCCGCCTGATGTTTTAAGCCGCTAAATTCGGTCTCTACAAAAATATCAAATCTTCTCTCAACCTCTTCATATTCCATATGTTTCTGTCCAAAGGCAATCACATTAGCATTATTGTGTTCGCGCATAAGTTTTGTGACCTCATCGTCGTATCCCATCCCACACATAACACCCTTTACCTTATTTGCCGCAATTACCATTCCTGTACCGGTTGCACAGATTAATACTCCGTATTTGCATCTACCGGAAGCAACTTCCCTACCGACCAATACAGCATAATAGGGACTGTCGCATGGCACATATTCATATGTACCAACATCACAGATATCCAAACCTTTCGTTTTTGCATATTCAATCAATTTCGTTTTATAATAAAGTCCGTTTCTGTCACATCCAAATGCTATTTTCATAGAATCATCTCACTTTCTTAACCACTCTGGCCTTGTTGCTTGCAAGAGAGCTGAGAAGATTTCAATATCTTCTGATGTTGTCAGCTTAATATTTTTTTCTGAACCATGAGACAGATATAGCTCTCTGCCCAATTCAACGTATAACGAACAAGATGCGATAGAATCATTAATTCCTTTTTCCATTGCTTCCTGATGTACTTCAAGAATTTCCTTTAAAAAAAATGTCTGCGGAGTCTGGGTAATCTTTAGATTATCCCGGGGAATCTGAGCATCTGATATAAGGGAATCATAGGTTTTGAGCATAACAGCCGTACATGGAATCACTGTGATCGCATTTCCATATTCTCTGCAAACACGAATATTATCTGAAATAATTTCCTGACTTACCAGAGGCCGGATTGCATCATGTATCAGTACTATATCGTCGTCATCATGATACCTTTCAGCAACATCGTATAAACCATTACGGATTGACTGTAAACCGGTTGTCCCTCCATCTACAATGCTTTCCAGCTTTGTTATTCCAAACTGTTTCGCATATGCCCTTAAAATATCATGCCATCCATATAAGCAAACCACTTCTATTGCATCAATATTTGGATGTTGCTGAAACACTTCCATTGTATATACAATGACTGGCTTATCACGCACGTTGATAAATTGTTTGGGAATGTCTTGATGCATTCTCGTGCCAATTCCTCCCGCAATTATTAATGCTATATTTTTTCCCATAAAATTTCTCCTTTTCTCATTTGATGTACTTCATTGTAAGTCCATGATTGACTCGTTCAGCTTCCGGAGGCAATTGCATATAATTACCGTACGAAAGCCGCAAGATTAGGTCGTAACTGCCAAACATCATATATTTTTCACCTTCAAACAAAACATAGGTATATCCATCTGCAACTTGTGCCGGATATATATATTTATCACTAAGAGGCCACACAAATGAACCAATACACTTCTTGTCTCCTTCAGATGGTTTCGTGCTCAAAAAATGTTTTAATACTTTCCAATCCTTCTTATTAACATTCTTTCGAATCGACAAATATATATTTCTTCCAAAAGCCTTTAACCGGCTTGAATCTTTGGCCACAAATCGTAAAAGTTCTTTCACGGCATGAACTCTCTTTTTTGTCTCTTCCTTACTTCTTTCTTCTTTTGTGTCACAATAATCTAACGGAAATATATCTACCCAAACTCCTAATGGGAACATCTCGTTAATCCGTTCTTCACAGACCAATGTTTGAGTATTTATAACTTTAATAAATGGATAAAAATAGTCATTACATTCTGGCAGCATAACTCTATATTCATCTATAAAGTAATTCTGTTTTTTCACACATATAATAAACTTTTCATACTCTTGCCTTATCATAGCAAGATCAATATCATCGTCCCATGGAATAAATCCTTGATGCCTCACCGCCCCTATCATTGTTCCGCCAATTAAAGAATATTTAATATTATTTTTTTCACAAAATTTACTGATTGCTTTTAGAATCTCTAATTCACATTTTTGTATTTTATTCATATATACTTTCTCTTTCTAAATTTTTAATATATTTACAATTATCATGCAATATATCAAAAGCCGCCCTATATGTCTTTTCCTTTAAATAAATATCCATATACAGTTTCTCTGCCTTTCGCATCTTTCTCTGTATACTGCTTTCTCCACTGTAAACGTAAGAAATCATTCTCAGTCATGATTCTTTTAATGTCTGTATACTCATCCTTCGGCTCATTCAGGTGTCTTTCCGTCTCATAAAATGCTGGATTGGTAACTGGCAGGGAGTCTACCGCCATCTTAAATTCGTCAATATGCCTATATGCAAGTTCTGTAAGATAATCAATCAAGAAATAATCTATCTGTACGTCATGGTTACTCCAATATAGGTTGAACACTTCAGCCACAAACCCTGTAACCCCCCCCCCCTGCCTGTGCAGCAAATAAACTCCCGCACCATCTGGAGTCTGTGATATTGGCTTCTCCATGTTTTTCAACTTTTCTCGACCAGTAATAAACATTAAATATTTTATCATCCAGCCAATTAATCGGAAAAACGCCTCCATCCAACCAAAGTCCTCCATATCTATACAAAAGCTTCATTCTGACAAGATCAGAAAAATGTGTAAAGGTTATCGTTCCATTTTCAACTTTATCATAGATATATTCTGGAAACTCTATATAATCATGAATATTATCTTTCGTAATAACGACAACTTTCTTTACACCAGAAAATCTTTCCATGTTTCGTATACAATGTTTCACACCATCTGGAGCGTCCTCCATCCCCTGCCACCAAAAAGTCCAAACCGTATCTCCAGAAACCTTCTCTGACATAACGTGATTCCATTGCTCCGCCAAATTCCCATACTCTTTTTCCAAAATACTCATGATTTTTTTATTATGTATATTAAATAACCTTCTGGCAATTTTATTGTTATGTCTTGTATATGGATATATAATTAAAATAATTTTTATTAAAACCAATCCCATCCCAAACTCTGAATATAATTTTTTCAATTTTTCTAAATTATACTTAACATCCATCTATTATTTCTCCCTGTTGTTACGTCAGCAGCTAATATGCTTCAGTAACATCATTAATTAGCCAATACGCCTTTTAATCTTTGTTTTACCATATTCAAACATTGCAAATAAAAATCATCCTTTAACAAGTACAGCAGACTACCATAGACTGCCATTCCTGTAATAACCATCAGAATCAATTTGCACAAATTCGGTAATACAATTAAATTGATTATACAAACGGTAACATACATCATACCGCCTGCTATGACATAATTTTTCGCCTGGATTACAAGCCGTACAAACGAAATTTCATTTCTTATGTGGAATAGCTGCACCACATTAATCATTACTTCTGCAATAACGGTCGCAATAACCGCTCCACATGCTCCGAAATATGGAATCAATAATAGATCAAAAGTGAAATTAAACACTGTCCCTATTAAAATACTTTTCGTAAATAAATTCTGTCTCTTTGTCGGTATAAGATACTGTATACCTGTTACATTACTAATTCCAATCACTAATATAGTCAGACACAAAATAGATATCACAGAAACCACTTCCTCATATCCATCGCCTAAATATAAGGGTATCATCAAACGGGCAACTCCAATTATCCCCAAACACATAGGAATTGCAATCAGTGTGACAAACCGATAATTTTGATACATATAATCTTGTATCTTATCCATTTCATTTCTCTCGAAGTGATATCCTACTCTTGCAGTCATTACCGTAGCCAAAGAAGTAATGAACATCATCAAAACACTTACAATCTTCTGAGCCTGATCATAGTACCCACTCTGCAAATAATCTTTGGACAGCCACCCGATCATCGGCTTGTCCAGTATCGCCGCCAACGTCAATGCCAGTGTAGGCAGAAAAAGAGAAAATACAGTACTAATATCTTTAAAAGGTCGAAGCAAACTCCATATAGGCCTGTCAATATATTTTTTTAATCTTGTAAATACCGAAATATTACCCAAAAAAGTAGAGCAACAAATAATCAATGCATATAAGGCTAAATCTTGAGGTTCGTGAACGAATATAAATATGCAGCACATCATCACAAACTTAATAATGAAATTCCTTACGGCAATTAGTTTAAAGTCTTCCACTCCCTGGAAAAACCATGAAACATCTATAATTGATGATACGATATTTATCATAAGAATAAATGGTATGACACGAAGGTTACTATAAAATAAATACATTATATATATAAGACAACATAGAACTCCTGAAATAACTCGAAGCGATAACACATTCCAAAATATACGAGTCCGTTTTTTTCTATTTTCCTGATGGTATGATACTTCTCTTCTTCCATAAGCGACTGTCCCGATAGGTGCAATATTCACAAAAATTGCCGTAATGGATTCCGCATAGCTATATTCCCCAATCCCGTCCGCTCCAAAAATTCTCGAAACATATGGCATAGTAATCAAAGGAACAATCAATAAAAAAATTTGATACCCCGTATTAAATATATAGTTTTTGTAAACGCTTTTTTTCTCCATGCTAAAATATCTCTTTGAAATTTTCTATTGTAATAACTTTCCCCATAACTCCGGCTTTATAATCCTGATATGCTTTCCGTAAAACTTTAAACCGCAGAATATCCTTTGTTATGTAAGTCTTTATCATTAAAGAATGTGCGATTAACCATGGCCTGACTTCTCTTGCAAGCTTATTGGTACAATACTTATGATCAAATGCAAAACAATTTCTATATGCATAATAATTTTTCCAATTCACCTCATTGGAAGCTATCGGTATAATCTGCTTATGAAGCTTTGCATCCATTACCATTCTAGCTCTCGTATATTTTAGACAACGTCTGCAATAATCCGAATCATCATAAATAATAAAATATTTATCATCCGGTAATCCAACCTTTTGAATAATTTCCCTTGCAATCAATGGTCCTTCAAATGGCATCGTAAATACTTCTATCGTATCTTTTTTAACATCATTACAAGATATAACTTTGACACGATTTTTCATTCTAAATTTAAATGGACTTGATAAATCATATTTTATACATGCAAAATCTTCAAACCCTTCATCCGTTCTATTGGGGATGCAAACCTTAAATCTATCCTCCACATTTTCCAATAACTTTCTCAAGCAGTCCTTCTCTGGAAATACATCATCATCCATAATCCATAGATAATCCCATTCATATCCACAGACCAGCTCAAAAGCTTTCCTGAATCCTCCCGCCCCTCCTAAATTACAGTCGTTCCGATAGTAATATATATCCTTTCTATTCCTACATATCTTACAAACCTTATTTTCAATCAAATTTGTATTTTCAAATATAATATCTGTATTATCATTTCCATTATTATTTAATATAAATATACCGTCCAACTCGTCAATTTCTAACAATCTTTCATATAAATTTCTTAAATATTTTTCTCTGTTATATGTAACTACTACAGCAAACGTTTTTCTTTCATTCATGAACCTGCTCCTTTTCTGCAAAACCTGCATATGATAATGACAAATAAAATATCATCGGAATCAAACTAGTAATCGAAGCAATCGCAAACAATCCCCCTGTACCAACTGCAACAACGGTAGACATTCTAGATAATTTTCTTATGGAAAAAATAAGCATCAAATAGTACAATAGTATACCTGCATATCCCATAGTATAGCGATATAATATAGCCCCTGTCATATATACGTCCGGCCGATTCACATAACCTACACCGAAAATTTTCTGATTTCCAGATAAATTGGTTAGATACCAGCCTGCCGCAAAGGTTCGTCCGCCAATCGCATTATATCCATTATAGTCGCTAAAAATTCTATTTAATATCATACTCATATTAAATAGATTCAGCCTGTACATAACCCATATGATAAAAGCCAGTAAGCCCATTGCAAATAAAAGCTTTAATATACGGCTCATCAATTGTCTGTCACCTTTTACAAAAATTCCCCACAGCCAACAGCCAATCACCAATACAATTCCTTGACTAGATGTTGTTAATATCATTCCTAATGAAATAAATAAACCAAAACCTATACTTTTTTTATTCTTTCCCCATTGATAGAGTGAATACATAAGTCCAATAAAACAATATTGACACATCTGCGACGGTTCAAAGAAAAACGAACTTGGACGATATGTTCCATTATTGACTCCAAATCGGAATAGAAAATCATACGAATCTCTTAAGTGAGCCATTATGAAATTCGAATCCAAAAGTTGCAGATGAAAATGAAAAATATAATAGCACAATATCTGAAGAATAATGAAAAAAGTTGCTAATAAAGAAATAATAAAAATAGTGTTAAACAAAAATATTATATCAGCTTGATTATTGTATACAGCCAGTATATTCATAGTAACTACTACTGAAAATAAAAAATAATGTATCCAATCGCCTTCCACTCTTATCATAAAATAGATAAAAAATGCATATACAAAAATTAAATTCTTAGAAAATATTTTTTTTAAAGATAATCTCCATGCTAAAAAGGGAAACATAATGTAACAAAGTACATATGAAATACTTTGATTCGTAAATGGAACGACTATTGAACTAAAAAGTGGTAAAACTGCTAATACTAACGCATATATTTGTTTGAATCCTCTTATTTTGTAGAAATAAATTGTTCTCGAAGATACCTGTTTCATTTGAATTTTCCTATTAAAATATTTTCTAATTTCTTTGATTCTATTTGAATGTTATATAATGAATTTTTCATCAAGTAATATCCCTCTTCACGTTTCATATTCTGATTCATTGACAAAATAATATTCGCCCATTCATGCGAAGTTTTTTCAAGCTTCACAAATTCTACCCGGTCTGAGACTTTTGCTTCTACGGGAACAACATCTTTCGATGTAACACATGGAAGCCCATTTGCTTGCGCCTCAATCAAGGCAATCCCTAACCCCTCATGTCTTGAAGGTAACATAAAAACATCAAACACATTCAAGTATTCATTTACGTTCTGTATATTTCCCGTCAATATAACATGCTCTTCTATATGATACTTCCTCGTCAAACCTATAACCTCTTGGCGTAATTTGCCGTCACCAATCATAAATAGAAACGAATCCGGCCTGTCCTTTAAAATCTCATTAAAAATCTCGATACTGAATAGAGGATTTTTCTGATACGCCAATCTGCCGGTTACTCCAATCACAAATGCTTCCTGAGCTATATGATATTTTTCTCTAATATGAAACCTGATTTCCGGCGAGAATTTGTATTGTTCAACATTAATGCCGTTATATATCTTAATAGATTTTCCATCACCAAATAAAAATTTCGACGCTAAATCAGAACAGGTCAGCCTAGTGAATTTCATATGACCTAACAGAAAGCGATTTACACAATTGACAGCCTTATAAAACAAACTGCTGTTGGCATCAATTAACATAGCATTATGCGAATGAACCACCATACGGTATCCCATATATTTCCCTATCAGCGGAGGTAAAATCCATGATGCGGACGACAGATTAAAATATATCGCTTCATATTCTTCTTTGTGTTCTCTGTATAATTTTTTTAAATCCCGCAGATGCTGTTTAACATTTTTTCTTCGAGAGGTAATGTAATATATTTTTCCTCCCTTTTTATGTATTCTCGCTTCGTGCATACACTTATTTTCTTCAATCACGTAATCAAATATGCACTCGTCTGACATTGCCTCATTCATATTTAAAAGAAAAGTTTCTATTCCTCCTAAATTTGTTCCCACTAATCCATGTACTAAGATTCTCACCAATGCCTCCGCTTACTCGTATGAATGATACCTAAATTGTTCTCTAAAATCCCTATTCCCTACTTTCGTAGCTCCAATTGCATCTCTCGGATGCTGATTTGTAAGACCGGTAATAAGATAGGCAGTGTTGTATCCCCACTCTACTCCCTGTTCCTTTAGAGGGAGCATACTATATCTCACCAAATCTAATATGGGTTCTACATGATACTTTTTCCCATTCAGATACCCTAAAAGAGCTTCCATATGGCAATTTCCTGCTCCTCTTCCTATCCCATAGGCTGTCGCATCCAAAAGCTTTGCTCCCATATTCTTTGCCTCAACTGTATTCGCAAACGCACACTGCTGATTATTGTGTGCGTGAATACCTACTAATTTTCCAACAGGACCCAGTTTGTCAGAATAAAGTCTAGTCAGCTTTCTCACTTCTTTCGGATACAAAGCGCCATAACTATCTACAATATAAACGCCCATAGCCGGAGTTTGGGATAACTGCTCTAACGCCTCCGTCACCTGCTCCATCGTACATCTGGAAATAGACATGAGATTACAGGTTGTTTCATACCCTTTAGCATCTGCATACTCAATCATCTCTATAGCCTCAGAAATCGTTTCTATGTAAGTCGCTACCCTAACCAAGTCAACTGGGCTATCTGACTTATTACGAATATCATTTCTATAATCACATCTGCCAACATCCGCCATAATAGATATCTTCATGTTCGTAGGATTTTCTCCTACGATTTCCCGAATATCCTCATCCGAAGAAAATTTCCATTTGCCGAATTTTTCTTTAGCAAACTGCTTTTTATCAGCTCTGTATCCAAATTCCATATAGTCTACGCCTGCGGCAATATTGGCCGCGTATACACTCTTTACAAACTCATCGGTAAAGTAGAAGTTATTGACCAAACCGCCGTCGCGCAGAGTTGCATCTAATATTTTAATTCCATCAACCTTGACCACGTTTCATTACCCTTCCCATTATCTTATTTGAAATCCTATGTAATAAGTAACCTGTCATAATTGCTGTCACCGTTATCAGAAGCCAGTTCAACGGAAAGAAAAAATCTGCAAAAACATCTATAAAGAAAAATTGTACAATATACAATTCCATTGAACTTTTACTGATCATTTCGATTATTCCATCAATCCATCTAATATTTTTTATTTTTCGGAGTTGTTCGTCTGCCTTCCTCAAATATAAAAACATACATACAGTACATAAAATTGCAAATATCGTTACAAAACACTGAATATAGAATAAATCTGTATGAATCTGTGCAAATTTCATAACAATTTTCATCAAACCATACATACAAAAAAACAACACTATTTGATATATTTTCTTATTTCTTTTTTCACACTTAATATTTATATTTTTACGCAAATATAATCCTAATACACTGCAAAATAGCCATAAAATTTTCGCGTAAACGGAATATGTCTGCATACAATACCTGCTAAAATCTACTCTCATAAAATAGAGTACAGTAAATATAATAAGCAAAGTTATCAGCAAATATTTAACCCCTTTTGTATCATATTTCATATAGATGAATTTATAAATAAGATAGTATGCAATATAGACAATCACCATATATGATACAAACCAGTAATTGGTTGGATATATAAATCTACTTAATATTTCTTTCCCTGAAATAAGTTCTTCTGAGGTAACGAATATCAGTAGAAGCTGCCAAATAAATATTGGAATATACATACGCATCACACGCTTTATAATCCATTTATGAAATCTTGTTTCATTATTAATATTGACCGACAAATATCCACTCAACAGGAAAAAAATTGCCAGTCCAAATTCCCCCCCCCCCGTCTAATGGGACGGGATAAACATCGTCATAATGAGAATTAAGTACAGACACAGCGGCTATACATCTCATTATTTCAATAAACTCCATCATTTATTATCATACTCCTCGTCTCCTATATCTCAACAACATGTCCCGTTTCCGCCGACATATATGCCGCATAGATAATTCTGGCCGTCTCATAGGCCATACCAAAATCTGATTTAGGTTCTCTGTCATACATAACACACTGCATGAAATCTTTCATCTCATCCGTATATCCCCGCATAATTTCATCTAACAAAAATGGTTTATTCCAGCCTGTTTTGCTTGGAAGCATTTCTGAAATATCCACCTTTCCCAATCCGTCTTCATCAAGAAAATAGGTTTCCATCATATCAGCCATCGTCAAGGTACAATGAATTGCCGCATCATTACAATATAACTCTACATAATTCCTGCTTCCCCCAAGCAAGGTATCATTCGCCATTACCACAGCCTTGGAACCATCCGAAAAAGTCAAGATCACCGTCCCCGAATCCTCAACATCTTTAGGTCTTGCGGAAATATGACGATGTTCATATTCCGTCAATGAAGGGGTCACACATCCCATATCTGCTAATACACTTTTTACTCTGATTTCTTTATTTTGCACGCTCGCCTCCTGCTGCTTTAACCACAAAATTGCACTCAAAGGATGCGCGCCTGTCCGAATAAAAGTCCCTCCCCCTGTCTTATTCCATTCTCCAGCCACCGGTGAACTGGAACCTTTTAGGCTTTCTTCTCCCTTTGCAAATAAGATTCTGCTTTTCTTTGCCTGAATGATCTCCGCCGCTTTTACAATCGCCGGAGCATATATAAAATTTTCGGCATACATAAATTTTCGATCCGAACTGTCTATTATCTCTTTTAATCTCTCAAGAGATTTCATAATACCTTCATACATTCTCACCTTAGAAACATTTATTCCAATAGGCGCCGTATCGCCGGGCAAACCAAAGTATCCTGTTAATGGTTTCTCACATATTACATGCTTTCCGGCTTTTAACGCCTTTTCAATCATCTCTTCATGCACATATGGAGGCGTGCAGATATCAATGACATCAATCTCATCATCCTTTAGCAAATCATCAAAATCAAGGGATGCTGTCTCAAATCCGTACCTCTCCTTCATATCGTTCACTTGCCCTTGCCTTCGAGCAGCAATTCTCTTATACCGAACCGGAAATTCACTAAATCTCATCAAAGCATTCATATGTAATTCGGTTGCTCTTCCAGCTCCCGCCATTCCGATACAAATCTGTCCTTCCATCTTCTTACATCTCCCTGCCGTCAATTTTTTTCTCGATGAGATGAATCAATTTCCCAACCACCTTTATATCCGGATTCTCTAACTCATCCTCTGTAAATTCAATTGCAAATTCATCTTCTATGGTTGCTATAAACTGTACAAGTCCCAATGAATCTATGTAACCTGTTTCGATATAATTTAACTCCATAATATCCATTTGTTCTGAAATGGTATATTCTCTTTGAATATATTCTGTTACAAAATCTCTTACCTTTTCCATCTTTTTCCTTTCTAAGCTTCGAATCCCATCTTACGTATGTAATTCAGAATATCCATTCTCTGTAACTTCCCCATTGTATTTTTAGGAAGAGAATCTACGATATAAATTTTATGCGGCTGCTGAAAATCTGCCAGTTTCCTTGCACAATAGGTCTTAATCGTCCTTACCTTCAGTTCCGTATCCTCTTTCGGAACTACCGCTAGAGCCACTACTTCCCCAAGTCTTGCGTCCGGATAGGAAAAAGCCGCACATTCCTCCACCTCCGGCATATTTCCAACAACAATATCAATATCATGAGGATATACATTTATTGCTCCTGTGATAATGATCTCCTTCTTTCTTCCTGTAAAATAAAGATAGCCATCTTCATCAAGATAGCCCAAATCCCCAGTATGAAAATATCCGTCGTGCGTAGCTGCTTCCATCATGGTATCCTGCTTATAGTAACCCTTACATGTCAAAGAAGATTTACAGGCAATCTCGCCAATCTCATTGTAGTTGCAATCTGTATCGTCATCTCGGAAAATTCTAATCTTCGCTTCATCAAATGCACGACCAACCGACTTATGCTTACCCGCGTCCTTTTGAAAGCATATATTTGTAATCGTAGATGTTTCCGATGTTCCGTACATCTCATGAAATTCACAATTCAATTTTTCAATTAACTCCAATTTTGTCTTCTCTTCCAAAAGTGCAGAAGACGATACAATCGCTCGAAAGCTGTCAATCCCAGAAGCATCTGATTGCTTTAATAATTCCAAAATCTGTGCCAATTGTGCCGAAACTGCAATTGTAAATGTGACCTGTTGTTCCCTGACACATTCCAACCAGATGGCTGGCGTAAACCTTGGAAGTAAAATAGACGTCGCCCCCAAAATCAGCGGCAATATTACAAGCCTCTCTGCCAGCGAATGGTATAACGGCGTTGCGGCCAATATGCGATCCTCTTTCACAATATCATACACTCTGATATGTGCCATTGCCCTTTCATACTTATTATTCTGACTAATGTCTATGGGTTTGGGATTCCCTGTTGAGCCGGAAGTCATGGTCAGAATCAGACTTTCGTTTCCGGTAATATTCTCATTCTCTGGTCTTTCATCTGACATATCATGAATATTATCAAAAGGAATCGTTCCTTTATATTCCCCATCAAGACAAATAGCTGCTCCTTTCACATCGATTCCGCCGTATTTTTCACACTCGCTGAAAAACGACTTTCTCGCAATCAAATGCTTCATATCGCCGGCAATCATGGCCGCTTTAATTGATGAAAAGGGCAGTGTCGGATTTAACGGAACCAAACAAATTCCCAAATCTGCCGCCGAAAAAAACAATGCCGCTGATTCAATACTATTGTTCATTGGAATAGCAATATGATCCCCATACGCTACTTTGTTTTCCAACAATAAATTTGAATATCTGCTGACAAGCTTTGCCAACTCACCATAAGTTACAGTTTCTTTATCACACCAGATTGCCTGTTTATCAGGCATTTCTGCCGCATTTTTGTAGAACATATCTGCCAATCTGCTCCTCATTTTCATACCTCCACTATTTCACCTTCGGAACAACTCTGGCCGGATTTCCAAATACTTTTGCCCCTGGTTTTATATCCTTCAATACAACGCTTCCAAGCCCCAGATATGCTCCGTCGCCAATCACCACATCCTGCGCAATACACACGCCTGCTGCTATAAAAACATCTTTTCCTATCTTAACATTTCTTACAATGTTACATCCCCCGCTGATAACCGTAAAATCTCCTATTACATTGTCATGGCCAATGGGTGTTGATAACAACGTAACAAAATCTCCCGCCGTAGAATTACAGGATAATTTTGAATATGGAAACATAACAAGCCCTTCTCCATAGTCGGCATATTCACTTACCAACGCCGTAGGATGTATAACCGTAGCAAATCTTGCTCCACGCTCTTTCAAATCTGCTGCTACCTTGCGTTTCAGTTCTGGAGACCCCATTGCTAAAGCAAATTCTTCTTCTTCCTTGGGCTGCCAGTCTTTTATGGTTCCAATAACTTTATAATCAATTTTTACACCCTTTAAAGCATCTAGATTATCGTCGATAAATCCCTCGATTTCCCACGTTGTTTTCTTTTCATTTACATCTTTTATCCATTGCAGCAGCTCACGTCCGAATCCGCCTGCCCCTACTATGATTATCTTTTTCATCTCGAAAACTCCTAGTTTTTATTATGTTTCTCCACTAACTCAATCATCCCTATCTGTCTATGCATAAGAAATGCTACTTTTACCCCCCCCCTCCTTCCTTGGCAAACGCAACGGCTAAGCGAGGCGGATTGATCAAAAGCCATTTTTGAAATTTCAACTTTTGAATATCCGCTTCCATATCGTCTGTCTTGTAGCAAATATGGTATGGGGTAGGACCATTTTTCCTTAAAATCTCCCTAACAGGGGAAGATTTTTCTGTATTCATCGTCTGAATCAATTCAATGCGTATATTCCCGTTATCACCAAAGAGAATGTAGATATTTCTATCAAAATCTTCTATTAAGTCCTCAAATTCATATCCTAAAACTCCAAATTCATGCCTTGCTTTCTCAATATCCCTAACAACATAACCTATATGATCTACAACCAATTATTTCTTCTCCCTGCTTTTATTAAACTCTTCCCAAAGCCAGTCTTCAAGCTCTTTACTAACATATTGGCCTATACGGTGATCTAATTCCGCCGGATAGGTTTTCTTAACGGCCTTCATAGCAAGATACTGTGTCAGTGTGCAAATAACCTTTGCAGGATTTCCTCTCACAACACTATTTGACGGAATGTCGTTTGTTATTACACTCCCTGCTGTGACAACTACATTATCACCTATTTTCGTATTATAACCGATTGCTACATTTGCAGCGATAAAGACATGATTTCCAATTTCTATACAGCCAATACTCTCATCAAACTTGTGGTCTTTCAGCTCCTTTGGCAGTACTTCGTTCTGTTTTCCCAGCACATTATGTACTCCGTCATGGGTGAAAAATGACACGTTTGACGATATATTTACATAATCACCTAGCTTTATCAGGTTCGGATAAAGCGGAACCTTACGAGGCATAAATGAACAATGTCTTCCCACTGACTTAAGCACATGATGCTTTTTTAGATACTCCGCTCTTTCATTGGCCCCCCTGATGCTGCACAACCGTAATGTATGCCATAATCTTATTCTATCCATAATTTTTCTCCGCCAGTCTCAAATCAACTTCAAAATCAAGTCCACCAACTCTCCAACATTCTTGAAATTGGCGGCTTCTTCCACCCCAAACTCAATGGTGAACTCATCCTGAATAGCAGCAATTAACTGAATATGCATAAGACTGTCCCATCCAACGATATCTGTAGATATCGTCTGATCACTGAGCTTAATCCTCCGATCATCGAATACATCCTTAAAAACCGGCAATAGTTTTATATATACTTCTTCTCTCGTCATGACTCAATTCTCCTTTATTTTAATCACATGATTTCGTTTTTCATAATCTGATACTTCCAACAACCATTTTGTATTTCCGGCATCATCCTCAGAAATCTTCTTAAAGCCCTGAGTATGATAAAATTCTTTCACCATAACATTCTTAGCTGTCGGATAGTAAAAGCCCCTAATTCTTCTGATTCCATTCTGTATACATTGATCAACCACCGTATCCATCATTGCGAACTCCATATCACGCTTAAGAACCCGACATGACATCAACCAGAGTATAATATCCAATTCCTCACCTTTCTGCATTCCAATAATTACAGTCACAATGCCGTTATCACCGAATCTATCCTTAAGCTTTCCATAAAGCGTTACACATTCCACCTTCTTACTCATGGCTTCAAGCTCACTTTGGGTAAACCTTTGAGTTGTAAGATTGAACTGATTACTCTTATTGATAAGTTGTGCAATCCTCTCCATATATATAGAACAGAATGGCTTGATTTCCGCTTCCATTTCAAGACTTTTGAGATAGTCGTTATAATCCATAAATTTATTTTTCAGGATACTTCGCTGTACATTCTTTCGATACATCTCATTTCTATTGGCATCGTCTGCCGAGAATGCGGTCATCTCAAAATACCCAGCCTTATCAACAGCCCTTATGTATTTTTCGGGCTTCTCCAATTCCGGCACACTAACTCCCGCTACCTGTCTCCTTACTATCTCTCGTTCGGCTGGATTGTCATCTATAAAAACAAAAGAATCGACTCCCAAATTCAATTCATCTGCTAAATGCACAATATTTACACTTTTGGGTTCCCAGTTGGCAATAACAGAAACAAAATCATCCCTTTTTAGCACCATACCCGGGTGCTCCATCCCTGCTTTAGCATTCTCTTCTTCATTCTTGGAAACCACGTTAAGCAATATTCCAAGTGTCTGAAGCCTTTTCAAATATTGCTGAAACTCCATATAAATCTGTCCCCTGGACGTCTCATTTCCAATAGACAGTTCCCAAACGCCGTCGTCTCCTACAATGCCTCCCCACAGGGTATTATCAAGATCAACTGCAATTGCCTTTTTATTTTTTCCATAAATAGATTTTATAATATTTGCAATGTTAAAGGCTAATGTAGGTATTGCATCCAATGACATCGCATATTTATACAGATACCAATAGAACGGGTCATACCATTTATCTAAACCAAAATCTGCAGATTGATAATTAATATCATTAATATAAAAATTTTCATGTGATGAAGCGTACTCATAAAAGAAAATATTCAGCCGTGTTAAAAAATTAACCCCCCCCCCGTATGAATACGCATCCATATTACCCATCAGACGGGTATATGGAAGTTCAAAATTATTCTGTATAATTGGACAGTCATACTTTTCCTGCAATCGACTCCAAAGTGTCTCATAATGCTTGTACTGCTCTTTCAGCATACTGTCTACAGTTGACTTATCATAACTTGGCTCCGGATATGCGGCTATGTTCCTGTTCGTCGTATGTACATATATGATATCCGGCTGGAAAGAATGAAGTACGGGATTATCAAATACCCCATCTTCCCAATATCGCCCGTATTCCGACTGATAGAAAACCGGCTCTATTCCATTGTTGAGAAGAAACAGCTCTAATATGTCTACAACGTCATTTGTTGTTGAACCTCCAAGCACTGCTATGTTCTTCTTTAAACGCTTTGGTTCTTCTTCTAATAATCTTCTTTTGAGCGACTTTTTTTTGCGTATTATCAGCCTGGCATCAAAAGGATATTCTAATTCTCGCATATACTTTCTCCTTGTTGACATGCTTAAATTTTTCTTTACTTACATATATCTAAATCTTCATGTAATTGCCTTCCCTATCATTTTTCAATTCCTCAACTTTAGCAATTCCAACAAATTCTCCTCGGCAATCTCCATCCTCGGCAGTTGCGCCTTTTTGATTCAACACAATTTTAACGGTGTCCAACACACTCTTTACATCAGTGAAAAAACTAACATGATCTACATACCAAACGTCACCCTCAAACTGACATTCCCACGATTGATTATTTCTTCCATTAACAACCGATGGACTGGACAGTCCCGGCCTTACTTCATGCCTACGCCTCTGCTCTTTCGTATAACGACTTAAATATCGGACGGGTAACGGCCTTGGCCCAATAATACTCATATCGCCTTTTATAATATTCAAAAGGCTAGGAAGCTCATCAACAGACGTCCTTCTTATTATTCGCCCTAATTTTGTAAGCCTTTTATAATCTGGCAAATAAATTCCATTGGCATCACGCTCTTCTGTCATAGAACGGAATTTATACATGATAAACTCTTTATCATTCTTTCCAATTCTCCTCTGGCCAAATAAAACAGGGCTGCCCATATCCCATTTTATCAATAAGGCAACCATAAGCAGCGGGATACCAAGAACAAAGAGGGCAAAAGCTGAAAGTAAAACATCTAGTATTCTTTTAACATATTTTTTATACATTTGTTCTTTCCTTACTCAAAACATTTTTTGATTATTTCAATGACCTGCTTCTGCTGTTCAATTGTCATTTTATTATCACTAGGCAGACACAAGCCCCTATGAAAAATATCCCGTCCCACATCTATTTCTTTTTCTTCTCTGCAAACAAATCTATTCGTCCTATATATTGGCTGCATATGCATCGGTTTCCAGATTGGCCGTCCTTCTGCATTATATCGATTCAAAACCTCTAAGATTTCTGACGGACAACTTTTATGACGTTCTCTTGAGTACAATACCTCACAATCACTTCTCACCTGTCTGCACATAGCAGCCTCATCAATGAGCATACAAGACAGCCAGTAGTTTGGCTCACTCTTCGCTTCATCAAAGGGATTCATACGAACTGGCAACCCCTGAAGCCCTTCTTTATATCTCCTATAGATCGTTTTTTTCTGCTCAATATGCTCTTTCAGATATGAATACTGTCCCCGCACAATGCCAGCCACAACATTGCTCATACGGTAATTGTATCCCAACTCCTCATGCTGATACCACGGTGCATTTTCTCTGGACTGTGTTGACCATTTGCGTACTTTATCAGCCGCAGCTTTATCGTCTGTCAACAACATCCCTCCTGTAGAACCTGTAATAATCTTATTTCCGTTATAAGAAATAGTATTATATTTTCCGAAAGTTCCTGTCTGTACACCTTTATAAGTGGCGCCAAGGGACTCGGCTGCATCCTCAATAATAATGGCTCCATACCTTTCACAAACTTTCTTAATTTCATCAATTTTTCCAGGTACACCGTATAAATGTGCAACCACCACGACCTTTACATCTGGATATAGTTCAAAAGCCCTTGCTAAAGCAATCGGGTCCATATTCCAGGTATCATATTCTGTATCAATAAAAATCGGAATACCACCTTCATACACAACTGGATTCACAGTGGCGTCGAAGGTCATATCTGAACAAAATACCTTTGTCCCTGTTTTCACACCCGCTAGCTTTACCGCCATATGGAGTGCAGCAGTTCCCGATGATAATGCAACTGCATAGTTACATCCAATTACCTCACAAGCCATTCTCTCTATTTCATTAATATTCCTTCCTACTGTAGACATCCAGTTCGTCTCATATGCATCTTTCACATATTCAATTTCCGGACCATGCATAGTCGGAGATGAAAGCCACACCTTTGATTCAAATGGCTCTATACCATTCCTGTTCGTAAACATTTTATTCGTCCTTCTTTCTCATCCCACTTCTCTATCTTCCTTCAGTTTTATCCCTAAATAAATCTTCCGCTTCTCTCCTAAAAATTCCTGTTCCACACAGACATACCTCTTTCTAAGTCTTTGCCTTATAATATTGCTTAGATACACTCCCACAGCTCCATCTGCCTTCACAATCGTGCCTTCACAATCCACCTCCACTAAAGAGCGCCTAACGATATGGTCCTCATTCTGAACATTTTTCAAAAACTCCTCTTCCTCACCGGATACGCTGAAAAATGTATTCTTCTCGTCGCCTAATAGTTTCGTAAGTCTTGGAATCCTCTTCAACTCAAAAAACAGCCTTCTCGGATCATCTGTCACCACAAAAATATATGCCGGGAACAGCGGACGCAGGAATATTTCGTATCCTTTATCCGTCTTCCTGACACATTCCCGGTTCATGCAAAAACATTCCTCATATTGTTCTTTTGAAACCATTTTATCAATTAAATTTACCAGTTTCTCTTCGCCCCCGGTCTGGGTCTGAATCACATACCACATACCTTCACCTCTTTGCCCCCAACAGGGTATGCTTCGCCATATCCACAGCCTGCCAAGCTCTGAACCCTTATAATTATCCCTTTTGGGTATACCTCTATTACAAACTCCCATCTGACCATGGCCTTGACCACAGCCAGACGTTATGAATCTGTCTTTCTTAGCTCTTACAGCTATTTTTAACTCTTCTCCACAATCTCAAGTCCCGCCGGAACAGTTCCTGATACAGCCAGAATATTTTTAAGTGCAGCGGTTTCTGGAACTTCAAGCCTCGCTAACCTTTTATGCCTGTCAATTCTACATATTCTCTCTTCCATTCCCCTAAGAGGCCCTTCTGTAACCTGGGTAATCCCATCCCGAATCACACCTCTCGACATACTGAGATGGTGCACCTCCCCATACAAAGACCTAAGGAATATTTCCACACTCTTTTTTACGGGAAGAATTGCTCCACACTCCTTAATCAATTCTTTCGTACCTTCAAACTTCCTCAATTCCTCCGTGAGTTTCTCTTCATCATTGCTTGCCAAGAATATGCAAGCCGGAAACATCAACTGTTTCTCCAAATGCCACTCGCCTTGAAACCTACGCATTCTGTCATAAGTGAAAACAAATGCATCTGTTAAAACCGTTTCAGGCACATTTCTCCGGCAAATATACAGCGTCTTCCATTCATCTTGTTCCTGACAATGGAGTAAATACCAGATAACGCTCACTCCCTTCGCAGAGTAAACTACTCTACGAAAATTCATTGATTATTCTTGGGATATAATTTAAGAAAATTCGAAAAAAATACAGATTATATTAAGTAAATAATCAAAGTATAATGAATATAATTCAATTAGACTCTAAATATTCACCGCTAACTCATGGCAAATGTTGACAAAAACTCTCTAAAAGTAATTTAGGTATTGAATTATTTAATTAAGATAGTTATAATGAATATGCTATTTGAAAAAAAGTCTTAGAGTAGTTTACTCTACGAAAATTTATAATAAAAAAGACTGTTGTACCAGAAATTTTCTACTACAACAATCCTCTTAAAATAGTATCTTATAAAACGTTTAATTACTCTATTAGCTATTCTCTCTTATATCTCATCTTGGTAAACTCACACTGGTTCTCCGAATGTATCTGGATGTCCCGGATCAAATACCTCATTGCAGACCATAACCGTCACCAGCTCCTCGGTATCACTCAGATTGATAATATTATGCGTCCAGCCAGGAATCATGTACACGGCTTCAATCTTATCCCCAGAAACTTCAAACTCAACCATCTCTCCGGTATTAATGTTCCGTTCCTTAATCAGACCGTGACCGTGGATAACGATAAACTGCTCCCACTTGCTGTTGTGCCAGTGCTGGCCCTTTGTGATGCCCGGTTTGCTGATATTGATGCTCACCTGGCCGCAATCGGCAGTATGCATCAGTTCCGTAAAACTGCCACGATTATCCACATTCATCTTCATCGCATACTTGAACTTATCTGTGGGCAGGTAAGATAGATAGAGTGAAAACAGTTTCTTCGCAAAGCTTCCTTCCGGCATCTTCGGCATCATCAGACTAGCGGGCTGCTGCTTGAATTCTCCCAGCAGGTCTACGATCTCACCGAGTGTCACCTTATGCGTCACCGGCACGCAGCAATAGCGACCAGCAGGGTCAAGTACCGTTTCCACACCATCAAACTCACAGTGCTGTTCCTTACCCTCGAGAAGATCAAACATACCCTCTACGAGATCATCAATGTACAAGACCTCCAGCTCTGTGCTTCTATCATTTACAGTGAAAGGCTCGTCATTTGCAACCGCCCAGCAGAAGGTGGAAATTGCGCTGTTGTACTTTGGTCTGGAGTGCCCCATCAGATTAGCGAAGCGGTAAACATATACCGTGGTGCCAGTTTCTTCTCCGTACTGGAAGAACAACTCCTCACCCGCTTTTTTGCTTCTTCCATACTCACTGTTGCCAAATCTTCCTGCCAAAGTCGCCTGCACAGAGGATGAGAGCATAATGCCGGCTTTGTTATTATATTTTTTCAGTGTATCCAAAAGCGTGGAGGCAAAACCGAAATTACCTTTCATGAAGTCTTCCGGATTCTCAGGACGATTCACACCGGCAAGATTAAACACGAAGTCTGCTTTAGAACAATACTCCTCCAATTGCTCTGGTGTGGAATCCAGATCGTATTCATATATTTCATCAATATGGATATTCTGCCTGGTTATGTTTTTGTTATCGCGGATATTCTTCAGATTATTGCAAAGGGCTGTTCCCACCATTCCCTTTGCGCCTGTCATCAATATGTTCATCAGAATTTCCTCCAAACCATTTTATTGACTACATTCACATATCCCTGGATAATCCGTACCACCTTCATGGATACATTTTCGTCCACATAGTCAGGGCAGGGATTGCCTAGAATGCCCTTCTTCTTCATGTCAATCGCCATATCCGTCGCCTGCAGCAACTCATTTGTGGATATGCCGGCCAGGATAAAATTGCCTGCCTCCAATGCTTCCGGACGCTCTGTACTTGTCCTGACGCACACAGCCGCAATCGGATGACCGATGGAGAGATAAAAGCTGCTCTCTTCTGGCAATGTACCGGAATCGGATACGATAGCTAGCGCATTCATCTGCAGGCAGTTGTAATCATTGAATCCCAGCGGCTCATTCACTCGCACACGAGGGTCGAGTTTGAACCCGGACACCTCCAGTTTCTTTCGTGATCTCGGATGGCAGGAATACAGGACCGGCATATCGTATTTCTCTGCCAGTGCATTGATTGCATTGAAAAGGGATGTAAAGTTTTTGTCTGTATCTATATTCTCTTCACGGTGGGCTGAAAGCAGGATATAGTGATCCCTTTCAAGTCCCAGCCTCTCCAACACATCGGAAGCCTTGATCTTATCCAGCGCCCCACGCAAAACCTCTGCCATGGGAGAACCGGTCACATACGTTCTCTCTTTTGGCATTCCCATCTCGTGAAGATACTTTCGTGCGGCTTCCGAATATGGAAGATTTACATCCGAAATCACGTCCACGATACGCCTATTGGTCTCCTCCGGCAAACATTCATCTTTGCAGCGGTTACCGGCTTCCATGTGGAAGATTGGGATATGCAGACGTTTGGCACTTATGGCAGACAAACAAGAGTTAGTATCTCCAAGCACCAGAAGCGCATCTGGCTTAATCTCTGTCATCAGTTCATAGCTTCGGGCGATCACGTTGCCGCAGGTCCGACCGAGATTGTCACCCACCACGTTCAGATATACATCCGGTCCGCCGAGGTCAAAATCTGCCCAGAATACATCATTCAGATTCTTATCGTAGTTCTGCCCTGTGTGTGCCACACAGCAATCGAAATATTCGCGGCAACGCTTTATTGTGGCGGCTAAGCGGATTATCTCAGGTCTCGTACCGACGATGACAAGGAGCTTTATTGCTCCGTTGTTTTTCCAGTTGTAATTGTACATTTGTTCACTACTCCTCTGCAAGTCTCCTCTGAATATATTCCAAGGAAGCAATCGTATCAATAGTTTCCTCCAGATTCAATCTTCTGGTATTATTACTATTAAATTCAGTAAGCGTGTTTCTCTTTTCATCGCCTTCCTTGAAGTACTTATCGTAGTTTAAACCACGGTTGTCCGCAGGAACTCGATAGAAATCACCCATGTCCACCGCTTTGGCGCATTCCTCGTTGGTGAGCAGAGTCTCGTACATCTTTTCGCCGTGACGGATGCCGATGGCCTTAATATCCTCCTTCTTTCCACCGAATAGTTCGCACACGGCTTCGGCCTGCGTCTGAATGGTGCAGGCAGGAGCTTTTTTGATAAGCAGATCGCCATTCTCCCCATGCTCAAAAGCAAAAAGTACCAGATCAACCGCTTCTTCCAGGCTCATAATGAATCGTGTCATATTTGGCTCGGTCACTGTAATCAAATTACCCGCCTTGATCTGGTCAATCCATAAAGGAATGACTGAGCCACGACTGCACATAACATTGCCATAGCGAGTGCAGCATATCTTGGTTTTTCCAGACATACGGCTCTTCGCAATCGCCACTTTCTCATCTATGGCCTTGGTCATTCCCATAGAGTTGATGGGATATGCAGCCTTATCTGTAGACAAACATATAACGCACTCTACACCTTCTTCAATTGCCGCTGTCAGCACATTATCGGTTCCGATAACGTTCGTCTTGACAGCTTCCATCGGAAAGAACTCACAGGAAGGCACCTGTTTGAGCGCTGCCGCGTGGAATATGTAGTCAACTCCATGCATGGTGGAACGAACAGAGTTTAAGTCACGTACATCTCCCATATAGAATTTGATTTTGTCAGCTACATCAGGCATTTTCGCCTGATATTCATGTCTCATATCATCTTGCTTCTTTTCGTCACGAGAGAAGATTCGGATTTCTCCGATGTCGGTACATAGAAAACGATTGAGAACTGCATTTCCAAATGAACCGGTACCTCCAGTGATTAACAGTGTTCTGTCTTTAAATAAACCCATTGTTTTTGGTCTCCTTTACATACACCTCAAAAATTGCAGACAAGCTTATCCATCCAATGAGAGAGTCTTGTCACTACCCACTAAAAATAGATCCCTTTTGAGTTGCCTTTGTATCCATAATGTTTCATAAGTGCTTTATCCTTCTCTTGTCCTTTCAAATGTCCAAGATGAAGTGATTCTTTTTGAATTTTTTCGAAGTATTCTTCTGCGGTTTTTATCACTCTTGCAGGAATGCCTACAGCTACAGAATTATCAGGGATGTCTTTGCTTACAACAGCACCTGCTCCTATGACTACGTTGTTTCCAATGGTTACGCCTGGAAGGAGAATCACATCATTTCCGATATAAACATCATTTCCAATAGTAATAGGCTTGGTTATTTCAAGATCCGGGATAAGATGTCTGTATAAAAGAGTCCCTCCATCATGAGTTATAAACTTTACTCCTGCAGTAATGTGTACATTTCGTCCAATCGTAATTATCCAAGGCTCTGTTCCCCACGAAATCCTTCCATATAAGTGTACCTCAGTCCCCCCCCCAAAGTTTACACCAATTTTCTTTGCATATTGCAGGGGCTTAAATTTTGAATATATTTCCCGATAAAATATTCGCTTAATTTTTTGAAAACTCATTTTTTGCGTCCTCCAAATTTTCATTAATCATTGCCAATTCTCATTATCTGTATTTTACAAATTTCATTATCTTCCGTAATGCACCGCCACTCTCATTGGGGAAAATTACAAATGATAAGACAAGCGATATGCAACTATAAATTATGAATCCTATCACTGGAGGGCACGTATATCCTAATAAACACAATAAAACAATCTCAGCAATGGAATAAAGAATTTCTCTAATCGGAAACCCGAATCCATTGAAATCAAAGCAGCACAATAAATACCAAAACAAAGCCGATAATAATGTGCCAATCGCAAATGCCTCTTTTATATGCATCAGCGAATATAGTGCCGCATTCAGAACAGCGCCTATCACTACAACCAGTACAATCCCCATGAAGTATTTATTCTGCTTTTTTTCAACCTTGTACAAGTTCACATATATACCTTTAATAGGAACATATAATACTTGGCTGGAAAACAGAATCAAAAGGACTGCTATTGAGCCATGATATTTTACCAAAAAATGTTCTATAATAAATATCACCGGAAATGCACCCGCCGCTATAATTGCAGATGCTATTGTGACATATCTACGAATAGACATGATTTTTCTCTTTTCATTATTATTACAAAAAAAGTTATACAGTGTTGTAGTGATAGGCGTAATCGCAACAGTAAGCAGATTTTCCATACTAACCGCGAATGAATATTCTGCAAAAGTTAGTGTATTCATCAATGCTTTAATGAACCATCTATCCATACTTGTAAGTAAAATGGATGAGAAGTTTCCAAGCATCAGGAAAATACCCGATTTGATTTGACACATCAATTCATAAATACTGAAATATTTAATCTCGCATATCGCAACTTTAGCCTTGTATTCCGATACAATCCATACAATGACATTTACAAATGAATAACCCCAAAGGAAAAATCTATAATCATCGGTTCTAAACACTATCAACATGATCAGCACCATAAAAAATGTTAGAATCGTATTCATTCTTAAAATATTCTTATATCTACCGAACTCCCCCGTTGCCTGATATATATTTTTATAGAAATTAAGCATATTTAAAGGGATGATAGAGAATGCAAAAAGCAATAGAACATCGTCATTTATGATAAATCCCAATACAATAACTGCGATAGTTATGAGGCTCTGAAAAACAGCAAAAGTGATATAAGGTGTACGAAACTCACTCTTTGGCACCTCTGAATACTCCATTCCTCCAAATTTAAGATATATTCCATCCAAAAATCCTAGGTGTAGAAGGCCTATATATGAGATGTATAACTGATATGTTTTTATACTTGCATAAGAATCTACCGATAAAATCTTTGGCAGCACAAACCCTGTCACTAATCCCAAAAGCAAACTCAGAAAATTTGCCCAAAATACATCCCAGATCCCCTTTTTTAGCTTTTCCATCCAAATGGTTTCCTTCCATGTATGATTCTATTCCCATCTATCCACCCTAGCAAAAAAGCCCGCAAGCTGCCCAACCTATCATTTTCAAAAAGTAACGTTTTCAGTATCTTCTTTTTCATGGCTACTTTCTGGGAGACATCTGTTATTTTGTTCTTTTTTCTATAATAGATGTAATTTCTTGCAATATAGTATTTTCGCATATTTGAATGATTGCTAAGAATGATCTTTTTTCCAAATACAACCTTTTGTTCACTTGTACCAATTGTATGATCTAATACAACAGATGGTGTTTGGAGGATCTCATAACCTTCCTTTTTCAAACGATAGCAAAAATCAAAATCTACAAAATCAATAAACATTGTCTCATCAAAACCGCCAATAGCTTTCCAAGCCTTAGTACTGGTAAAACTTCCGGATGTAATACAATGCTCTACACTTTTAACATTCTCGTCTAATGTGTTTATCCCATACTCAACATTAGGATCTCGAAATAGTGGAGACACAATCCCAATTGAGTCACCGCAATATATCAAATAATTGCTAATCATGTCCATTGGACATATAGAATCTTGATCAAGTGTCAGAACCCACTCACAAGATGTGTGCCCAATGGAGTATTCAAATATTCTATTCAAAGCATACGCAATTCCTTTGTTCTCGAAGTTATCTATTAGGACTATTTTTTCATTTTCTTGGGTCAGCGTCAATATATCCCCGAAATTTGCAGACCCATTGTCACAAATAATCAAGAGAGAAACCTGAAAGAAAATTCCATCTATATTCCTTTTCAATCTGTCTATTATCGGGTTATACGTTACAATTCCTGCACAACAGTCCATCTTTTTCACCTCAAAATACGGATTCAAAAAATTGATTATTTTCAAAATATGGAATAAAAACTGTCTCGAAATTACTTGAAGACAATACAACGATAAATAAGTAAAAAAGAGCAAACATTACGCATAATACAAGCATTATTAAACGTGTATTATTAAATACAATTTTATGCATTCCCCTTGCCTCGATTATTCCATTTGGATAAATATTTGAAACGAAGCAATAAAATAAAATGCATAATAACTGTTGGATTCTGTATGCATCTTTGAAAAAGAATGTCACGGGAATAACAACGACACTAATAATTGCCACTTTTTGAATATAATCCTTTTTTTGAAGTTTGTCTAAATTGTTATGTTCACAAAAGTGATTGAATGTACGAAGCATAATCAAGAAAAATGTCCAAATAATAATCTCAATTATCATCCAATAAACTATCGAGTTAAATGTGAATGTATGGATATAGGAAAGCTTCGATAGCATTCCTGGGAACAGAGACAGTATTTTATTTGCACCACCCATTCCCATTATTGCAATTACTAAGCAACAAGCTCCTGTATATACAACTGTCCTTTTTAAGTTTAGACGTCGTATTGGCAGCATAATCATGAACAAAATTGTGCCGATATGAAATAATGCTGCAATGACAATTAACACTGAAAAATAGATTTCTCCCAATCTAATATTTTCATTGAATAACAAAATAAAGCCCAATAATACAAATGCGCAAGCAAATGAAAATCTAATCTGGGTCGTCTCGACACACGCTGGAAATATAAAGTATAATGCATATACTAAATTAGGATTTGACGATGTTTTTTTGATTATTATCCCTAACGCCAAAACATATACCAGCGATATTAATATCAAAAACTGTTCATAGGATAACCCGATGTTATTCCCAAGTCTAAACAGTTTGAAAAATAGATATTCTGTTCTCTCTTCTAACGCACTGGAATCATAATATGTATATCTCGTAAGATAGTTTTGATAATCTGCATTTCCAAAACTCCACCCCATCATCACCCACATCAAGCACAGTTGGAATGTGGATACCAACTTAGATTTTTCAAATACAATTCCTAGTATAATGGCAAATATGACCAGAACATACCACATATTATCGAGTTATCCTTCCTTAATCAAATTTATTTGCTCTACCCCAAAGCTTATATAGAAAAACAAAAGCACATGTTGGCAAAGCTCTGTGTACGGCGGCGACAAATTTAGTCCTAATAGATAATTTACTCTCTTCCAAAGGTGTGTCCACCCATTGGCTCAGTTGTTTATATTTCAAATACTCGTCCTTAAATGGATGTGTCGAATTTTCGCACCACGGTCTCTCATGAAAACCAGATACATAGTGGATTATGCACGGCTTCTTTATTGCCTCTTCTATTCCTTGTTCATTGTAATATTCAGTTCCGGCAACTAACCTCAATTCCTTGCTGCTATAATCCGTACATGCGCTCGTCAAATTATACCGAACATCCAATTTATACATATACTTCTGGCATATGGCGTTTATAGTCCCCTCACTTAGTACGGGAGGAAGACCGTTCCATTTTTCAATATAATCGATACACTTTTTCTCGAAACCCATTTTCCGCCACATATTCAAATTCAGCAAGGCCACGCCATCATTCATCACAAAATCATCTTGCTTCAAACCTATTTTCTTCTTTACCGCCGGAGTATTAATCGTCTGTACTCCCGCGATTGCGTAGTTCCGCATATCTATATTCCATAGTTCTTTGATGCTGCTCACTACAACCGTATCACTATCTATATAGAGAATTTTATTTATACCCTGAATACGACCAAAAAATATCTTCGCATATACGCTTTTGATGTGCCTCCCGGTCGAATTTACGGGCAATTCCAGCTCCCAATCTATAAATGGTATAATAACCAGTTTTCTTTCATATTTATCAACAATGGATTGCAGCGCCCCTCTTGACTCCTTTGAAATACCCATATCTATGAAAAATACCGTTATTTGATCAATGTCCTGATTATTCTCAAATAATGATATTAAAGAAATACCTGTATGAATCATATACGCATCATTACATGCATATGCCACGTTTACTTCCATACATCCTCACCATCTACCGTCTATCTTCTCCAAATAAGCATTGAAATTCGTTCATATATTTTCTATAATCGAATCTCCGTTTATCTATGTTTCTATTTGTTTTATCTTGAAGAACTTCAAGACACCCCTTCAGTTCAGAAAACAAATCCAATAATATACTATTACTTTCATCCAAATACTCTTCAATGTTGCTAAACCGATTAGCAATCACCGGTGTCCCGCAGGAGATTGCCTCTGGAATTTTTGTTGGAAATCCTGCCTCCACGACTTTATTCCTTTCCCTAAGAACAACCACCCAATCGGCTTTTTTCGTCATTTGAATTACTTGTGCGTTTGACACGCGTCCATGAAATCGAACTCTGTTGCCTTGATACTGAAGAGCATACATTTCGTTATACTGTTCTTTTGTCAGCCCAACGACATCCAGACAAATATCTTCTCTGTTAGAACTCTCAACAGCATCTACAACTACATCCAGTTTTTCCTTTTGCGCACTGGGAGAACCAGCATAAATCAATTTGATCCCTTCATGGTCACAATAATCTTCCGTTTGCCACTTGTTCTCATCCATATCAACAAGAGGCGGTATTTTAACTGTATTTACTTTGTCTTTATAATACTGATATAGATATTCACTGATTGCGATTACACCGTCCATCCTAGTTTGGATGTATCTCATTCGAAGTTCTGTATCGAATCCTTTCATCAATCTGAAGATTAGGTTACCGGTAGGTTTATACCACTCCGTAGCATCTGCATAACATTTAATCCCATTTTCTTTACAGTAAGATTTTAAATTATTCAACGCAACTGCAGGGTAGTTATACGCAATTACAATCAAAGCATTTGTTCTCTCAATCAGAGCTATAATCTGTCTGCAACTGAAAAGATACTTCTCCTGTGACTCTCTCCTATACTCATAAGTAAGAAAACCTTCATAATATACTTTCCTTGGCTGTCCTTCATAGTCTGACAATGCATTTACAAAGACCACTTTATATCCAATATCTCTAAGGGCTTTTGCATTGGAAATCACTCGCAGTGCCGCTGCATTCTTGTCTGGCAATTGAAATCCTCCAATATATAGAATCGTTCCTTTGACCATCACAAGTTCTCCCTGTACCACTCAATCGCAGCTTTGATTCCCCTCTCGAAGCTCCACTCCGGATCATAACCAAGCATTTTCTTTGCTTTGTTAATATCAGCATTGCTGTGTTTGATATCACCGGCTCTGTCCGGCCCGAATTTTGGTTCAATATTCACATTGAGTGCTTCAGTTAAACCATAGTAAATATCAATAAGATATTCTCGACCACCAAAAGCAATATTGAATGCTTCCCCAGCCGCCTCATGAGGTGCCAGACAGGCTTTCAAGTTTGCCTCGATAACATTCTCAATATAAGTAAAGTCGCGGCTCTGTCTACCATCACCATTGATCGTTGGCTGCTCCCCATCCAAGAGCTGTTTTATGAATTTCGGGATTACCGCCGCATAGGCTCCGTTTGGATCCTGCCTTCTCCCAAATACATTGAAATACCGAAGTCCGTAGGTATCCAGTCCATAATGCTTAGTGTATTGTTTTGCCCATTCCTCATCACACATTTTGGTCAACGCATATGGAGACAGAAGATTTCCTTCCCGTCCTTCCGTCTTTGGCAAATTCGGTTCATCTCCGTAAACACTGCTGCTTGACGCATAGACAAACTTCATTACGCCATTGTGTCGTGCCGCTTCCAGCATATTCAGCGTGCCCTGAATGTTGTTGGTACAGTAGAACAGCGGCATCTCGATAGATCGCGGAACACTGCCCCAAGCAGCCTGGTTAAGGACATAATCTACACCATCACAGGCCTTCATGCAGGCATCCAAATCTTTGATATCGCCCTTGATGAAGGTGTAGTTTGGATTCTCCAAGAAAGCGTCCACATTCTCTTGTTTCCCCGTTGACAGATCATCCAGGCAACGAACTTTATAACCTAAATTTAAAATTGCCTCACACAAGTTGGAGCCAATGAAACCGGCACCACCTGTGACAAGAAAAGTGCTTCCTTCCGGAAAGTTCAGATTCTGATATCCCATGATTATAACCTCCAATAACTGTATACGGCTGCTTCATATTCTTTGCGATTCAGCAAGCCTTTCAAATCCAGCAGAACTTTTTTACCATCACCGTAGAGTTTGTCCATCTGGTCCATTGTGAAGGATGAGAAATCTGTGTGCGCCACAGCCAGAACCACAGCGTCCATATCCTTAATTTCTGCCATATCCACAAATTCTACGCCATAGAGCCGCTTCGCTTCTTCCGCATCCGCCACCGGGTCTGAGATCAGAGGCTCAATACCATATTCATGCAGTTCCTTCACGATATCAATAATCTTTGTATTTCTCGTATCAGGACAATTCTCTTTAAAGGTAAATCCCAGGATGGCAACCTTCGCACCTTTCACTGCTTTATCTGCAGCGATCAGGTTCTTCACTACGTTCTCCGCCACATACTTGCCCATGTCATCGTTAATCCTTCTGCCGGACAGGATGATCTGACTGTGGTAACCCAGTTCCTCTGCTTTATATGTCAAATAATAAGGATCCACCCCAATACAATGGCCACCAACAAGACCTGGATAGAATTTTAAGAAATTCCACTTTGTCCCCGCCGCTTCCAGCACGGACTTTGTGTCAATACCCATTTTATTGAAAATGAAGGAAAGTTCGTTCATGAAAGCGATATTGATATCTCGCTGGCTGTTTTCAATAACCTTGGCAGCCTCGGCAACCTTAATGCTCTCCGCTCTATGAACACCTACATCCACTACAATCTCATATACCTTCGCCACGGTGTCCAGTGTCTCTTCATTCATGCCGGAGACAATCTTTGTGATAGTGGAAAGCCTATGTATCTTATCACCGGGATTGATTCGCTCCGGAGAGTATCCAATCTTGAAGTCGATTCCACATTTCAGCCCGGATTCTCGCTCCAGAATCGGCACACAGATATCTTCTGTCACTCCGGGATAGACCGTGGATTCAAATACAACAACAGAACCTTTCGTCAAGTTCCTGCCAAGGATTTCACTTGCACCCTCTACCGGAGTCAAATCCGGTGTGTGATCGTCGTTTACAGGAGTGGGAACCGCCACGATATGGAATTTGGCACGACGAAGGTCCTCCTCATTAGATGTGAACTCTACTGTTGTATTCTTTATCACATCATCTCCGACTTCCTTGGTCGGATCTATACCTGACTTGTAGGTCTCAATCTTTGCGGCATTCAAGTCAAATCCAATTACCTTCACGCCGCGCTTAGCAAATTCCACGGCAATTGGCATACCTACATAGCCAAGACCAACTAGGGAAAGAGATTCCTCTTGTTTTTTAATTCTTTCGTAAAGTTCCATAATGCTTATTCTCCATTTTCTTATGAATGTGCTTCACTGCGTTAATTTCTTCTTTATATGCATTTATTACAATGTTACGATCATATTCTCGAACCATTTTCTTTCTTGCAGCGAGTCCCATTTCTTTTCGTTTTTCCTGTGATAACATTAAGAATTTAACCATTGTTTCTTCAAGGCTCTCCACATTCTTTGCTTCACATCCAAACCCAGTAATGCCTTCGTCAAATGTTTCCTGGCATCCAGGAACTCCAGTGGTTATCACAGGGCGACCAGTCGATGAAGCCTCAAGCATTACGTTTGCCATTCCTTCATGATAAGATGGAAGGACTGTACAATGACAAGCTTTATAAAAAGGATGAACGTCTGATTGAATACCATGGTTTACTATTGCACCTTCTTTTTCAGCTTCAGCTAAATTATCTGAATAATCTTCATCACAGAATCCTACTAAATCCAAAACAACATCTTCTCTAGTTCTATGTATGTTTTTGATTGCTGAAAGAAGCTCCTCTATTCCTTTATCTTTCATGATTCGCCCTACAAAAAGGAAACGAATACCATCTTTATCCGATGGGTAATCTTCAAGAAAATGCATAGCAAGATTCACACCAGAACCCGGAATCAATCTTGTTTTTCCTTTCACTATTCCCTTCACTGTAAATAGTAATTGGTTATTTTTATTTTGGAAGAAAACACATTGCGCTTTTTTTAGTCCTATCCGATAGAGCGTTGTAGATATTTGGGCCAATAATCCGCCATTTTCAATCGTTGTTCCCAAACCTGTGACATTTGCGATATATGGGAGCCTTTTTCTTGTGCTCACAAGGCCACCATATATATTAGGTTTTATTGTGTATGTTAGTACAATATCTGGTTTTATCTTTGTTAATGTTTCGTTATAAAACTTAACAAGTTTTAAATCTTTAATTGGATTGGTGCTTCTCCTATCTAATACATTGCATGAGATAAACTTACATCCCATTCTCTTTATTTTCTCTACATACTCCCCGTCAGGAACACAGAAATATACATCGTAATCTTTCACAAGTTCTTCCATGAGTTCTTTTCTGAATTTGTAAAGACCCATATCAATGTTCGAAAGAATCAATACTCGCATCCTATCAGTTCCTTTCAGTTTTTCCCTACTATAAAGGCAAAGTTTGTTGTTACACTTCCGCCAATATTCAGCATCATGCCGTTGCTTCATACTCTTTTCCGGGCTCCGTGAGACTGAACGCACTTATCGCCGCATATTCAGAACTTGTTCTCTCGCCTGTCCTTCTTTATAATCTCCGCCGGTACGCCTATATATGTACCGGCTGTCTCTATATCCTTAATCACTACGGTGCCTGTACCAATCACGCAGTCTGAACAGATGGAAACATTATTGCTAACGGTTGCTCCCGCACCAATCCATGTTCCATCTCCGACAGCGACAGTCCCGCATAAATGACTGCCAACAGACACATGAACATAATCGCCGACAATACAGTCGTGGTCGATAGAGCTGCTGGTGTTGACTATACATCCCCGTCCTATCCTCACTCCCGGATTAATGACTGTACCGGCCATTACAACACTTCCGGCTCCAATCTGCACTCCTTCAGCCACAACTGCATCTGGATGAATCAGTGTGGCCATCCAGCTTTCGTCTATGGATTCCTGAATCCTCTCCCGAATCTCTGCATTCCCAATCGCTACAATGACATCAGCATCCATATTCGCAACGTCGGTACTCCTGCCGACAACCGGGTATCCACCGCAGTCGGCAATACTCTCATCATCAAGAAAGGCTATCTCTGTATATCCACTTTTTTTCGCAATGTCAGCCACAACCTTTCCGTGACCGCTTGCGCCGATTATCACTAGTTTCTTCATGCCTGTCCTCTCGCGCTATCCTTTGCTGCAGTGGCTTCTACACCCATAAACTCTTCCATTGTCGCAGATGTTGCCGAATTGATTCCATCCCGTCTTAAAACTGTTATCACGGTCTGAAAAATGATTTTCCAGTCCCCAAGAAACGTGATGCTGTCTACATACTTTACATCCCATTCAAATTTCTCATCCCAACTGATAGCGTTGCGTCCATGCACCTGTGCCAATCCTGTAAAACCGGGGTGAACCTCATGCCGACGTGCCTGATGCTCATTGTATCTATCCAGATACCGAACCAGAAGCGGTCGGGGTCCTACCACGCTCATTTCACCTTTTAGCATGTTGAAAAGTTCTGGGAGTTCATCAAGAGAAGTAGAACGTAGTTTCTTCCCGAAAGAAGTGAGCCGCACTTTGTCCGACAGGAGATTTCCCTCTGCATCTTGTCCGTCAGTCATCGTCCGGAATTTATACAATTTGAATATCTTCCCGTCTTTCCCCGGCCGCTCCTGTGTGAATAGCACAGGCGATCCCAGCTTCACTCTCACAAGAATTGCTGTAATCAGCATGACTGGTGACAGGACAATAATCGCCAATAAAGCAAATAAAAAATCCTGTGGTCGCTTTATGTACTTCTCATATAGACCATATGGCTTATGCTGCATAAACTCACCTCTCACATAAGATGTACTAACGCTTTTATCTAATTCCACGGTTTGTAAGGCAGTCCAATTTGGCACCCAATTCATATGCAGCCGATATGCTTCTCCTCACTGAAAACAACGGTGGATGATATCGATAATTACGTCCTGTTCCTCTGGTTTCATCTTGTTATCAGACGGCAAACACAGCCCACGGTTGAAAATATCGGCTCCAACGTCACTCCCAGAACCTGAAATATAGGCATTTGTACCCGCTCTTCCGTTCCCATCAGCAGTTATAAACGGGTTCATCCGGTATATCGGCTGCATATGCATGGGCTTCCAGATCGGCCTTCCTTCCGCATGATACTGCTCCAAAACCTCTAAGATTTCGGAAGGACAACTTTTCCCACGCTCTTTAGAATACAATACTTCACGTTCACTTCTTACCTGTCTGCACATTGCGTCTTTATCAATGAGCAAACAAGACATCCAGTAATTCGGCTCACTCTTTTCCCCATCAAAGGGATTCATCTGTACCGGCAAACCCTGAACTCCTTCTCTATATCTCTTATATATCTCTTTTTTCTGCTCTATATGTTCTTCCAGATACGAATACTGCCCCCTCACTATACCCGCCACAACATTACTCATGCGGTAGTTGTATCCCAACTCCTCATGCTGATACCACGGTGCATTTTCTCTGGCCTGTGTTGACCATTTCCGGACTTTATCAGCCGCAGCTTTATCGTCCGTCAACAGCATGCCTCCCGTGGAACCTGTGATTATTTTATTTCCATTATAAGAAATGGCATTATATTTACCAAAAGTACCTGTCTGTTCACCTTTATACGTAGCTCCAAGAGACTCTGCCGCATCCTCAATGATGACGGCTCCATACCTTTCACAAATCTTTCGTATCTCATCGATCTTTCCAGGTACACCGTATAAATGAGCAAATATCACAACCTTTACATCCGGATATAGCTTAAAAGCTCTCTCTAAAGCAACCGGGTCCATATTCCATGTATCGTATTCCGAATCAATAAAAATAGGACTGCCGCCTTCATATACAACTGGATTCACAGTGGCATCGAAAGTCATATCTGAACAAAACACCTTTACCCCTGGCTTCACACCAGCTAACTTCACCGCCATATGCAGCGCCGCAGTCCCTGATGATAAAGCAACTGCATAGTCACACCCAATTACCTCACAGGCCACTCTCTCTATCTCGCTAATATTAGTTCCTACTGTAGACATCCAGTTTGTCTCATATGCCTCTTTTACATATTCCATTTCCGTACCATGCATAGTTGGAGATGAAAGCCAAACTTTTGATTCAAATGGCTGTATATTATTGGTATTTGTAAACATCTCATCAATCCTTCCTGCCAACCCCACAAATATTTGGATATTTCTAACTTTTCTCTATAATCTCAAGTCCTACCGGAACACTCCCTAAAACGGAACTTTCAGACGTCGCATTTCCTGTTACATTCTTCTTAAGGGAAATACTCTGTGGAACTGCAAGCCTCGCCAGCCTCTTATGCCTGTCAATTCGACATATTCTCTCCTCCATTCCCCGAAGCGGCCCTTCTGTAATCTGAGTAATCCCATCCTGAATCACACCCCTCGACATACTGAGATGACGTGCTTCCCCGCAGAGAGACTTAAGGAATATTTCCTCACTTTTCTTTACAGGAGTTAACGCCTTAAACGCCGCACCTGGCTTTGCTTTTTTGTTATACCGCTTAAGCTCCTCCATCAGCGTCGCTTCATCAGCACTTTCCAGGAACACACCTGCTGGAAACATCAACTGCTTCTCCATATGCCACTCTCCCTGAAACCTGCGCATCCTGTCATAAGTAAGGACAAAGGCATTGAATAAGGCTCGCTTAGATAGATGCTGTCTGCAGATATCTAATGTATTCCATTCATTCTGTTTATGGCAAAAAAGCAAATACCAAATAACAATCACATCCTTCGCAGAGTAATCTACTCTGCGAAAAATATAAAAGTATTTTCCAAAGATATTTCAAGGAAATTCAATTAAAATACTGACTATATTTTTTGCCATCTTAAATAGTTTGAATTTATGACAAATATCTTCTAATTATGTACGTATAATTTATAGTAAATATTGACAAAAACTCTCTAAAAGTAATTTAGGTATTGAATTATTCAACTAAGATAGTTATAATAAATATGCTATTTGAAAAAAAGTCTTAGAGTAGATTACTCTGCGAAAATTTAAAATATCCACGCTATTTTAACAGACTACCGTTTCATTTAGACATAAAAAAGGCTGCAATATCAGTCATCTAATTGATGCTGATATTACAGCCTTTTATTCATTTCCACACTCTCACCCTTGCTACATCAACGGCGCCGCAGCCTTCGCAAGCCGTCCTGTAAGCTTCACAGTCCACTTCTCCCTGCGTACCATCTCCATGGTAACCCGCCGGCATTTTCCTAGGGTATCCTGATAATCCGCCTCAATCTCTTCAATACAGTCCGTACCATAAAGATAAGTGGCGCACTCGAAATGATGGTACAGACTTCTGTAATCCAGATTGATCGTCCCAACCACAGCCTCCCGCGAGTCACTGACAAACACCTTTGCATGGACGAACCCCGGCGTATACTCATAGAGCTTCACGCCTGATTCCATAAGCGAAGCATAATGGGTCTTCGCAAGCGCATAAGGCACCGCCTTATCCGGAATCCCCGGCACCATCAGCTTAACATCCACGCCCCTCTCAGCCGCGAATTTCAGTGCAGTCTCCATCTCCCCATCCAGAATCAGGTACGGTGACATAATATGTACATATTCCAGGGAACGATTCAAGATATCCATATACACCCGCTCCCCAAGTTTGTCCTGGTCAAGCGGACAGTCTCCGTAAGGAATCACATATCCCTTCGCCGTCTCTACAGGCAATGCCGGGAAAGACAGGAAATGTTCGTACTCTGTCTTCTCTTCCAGAATCCCCCACATTTGCAGAAACATAACCGTAAAACTCTTGACCGCCTCTCCTTTCAGCATAATGGCAGTATCCTTCCAATGACCGAACTTCACCCGCTCATTAATATACTCATCCGAAAGATTCACCCCGCCGTTAAAAGCCGTGTGCCCGTCAATGACCAGAATCTTCCTGTGATCACGATAATTATAATGAGTAGAGACAAATGGGGTCACAGGCGCAAAAATCTTACATTTGATTCCAAGGGCTCTCAGACGTTTCGGATAATCTCGGGGCAGCAGCGCAAACTCACAGGATCCGTCATACATCACACGGACATCCACGCCATGGGCCGCTTTCCTTGCAAGGATTTCAAGAATCCTGCCCCACATCATCCCTTCGTCCACAATAAAATACTCCATGAAGATAAAATGCTCTGCCGCCTCAAGCTGCCTCAGCATTTCCTCAAACTTATTCTCCCCAAGAGGAAAATAGGTAACGGCAGTATGCTCATATACCGGATGACAGCCGCTTCTCTGAATATATCGGGCCAGGGACGCAGCACCTGGGTTCTCTTCAGAAAACTGCTTCCTCACACTCTCAGACTGCGGAACACACTCCTTCGTACCTGCAATGATCTGATTCATACGTGCTTTCAAGGCCCGATGCCCGATGTCACTCTGGGTATACGCAAATAAAAGAACTCCGAACACAGGCACAAGCATGATTGCAATCAGCCAGGTAATCTTCGCCGTTGGGTTTATCCTGCTGTTAAGTAAGTATATGACCATTACAACGGTAAACAAAGCCGTACCACCCAAGATATGGGGCAAAAAGTCCTCAAACCATTGAAAAATACTAAACAACATCAAAAACTGGACTACCAGCAGAAGCAGCATCAGCCCAAACCGGCTGAACACAGCATGGATAATTCCCTTCTGCCCTTTTTTTAAGAGGTAAAGCCCCTTACTCTTATAATCTGTCTGCATATCTTACTTACCTTTCCTCCAAACCTAACCTGCTCTGAAACTTCTTTTGCGGGCACTGCCCCCCCCCCCCCTATTGATACTATAAACTATCCAGCAACAGTACAGTCAAGCCTAAAATACCCTTACCTGACATTTTCTGGAGAAAAATCTTCATAATTAATTTCGCACCGCTCAAACGCATTGATTACATGGGTCTCCTGATACACATCATACCGCTTATGTTTCCTACCATAGGACATATGCACATGCCCATGCAGAAAAAACTTTGGCCTGTACTTCTCAAGAAGCGTCCGAAAAACCTGAAACCCCTGATGGGGCAGATCCATTCCGTCATTGAGCTGGTACGCCGGCGCATGAGTCACCAAAATATCAAATCCCCTGTGTTTGAACAACTGAAACCACAATTTCCTCACCCTGTTCTTCATCTGCCACTCCGTATACTGGTAATCCCCGGGACGATAGCGCATGGAGCCCCCCAGCCCAAGGATGCGGACTCCCTGATGGACATAAATCTTATCGTCGATGCAAATACATCCATCCGGCGGAATCTGCTGGTATTTTTCATCGTGATTCCCGTGTACATACAGGATTGGTACGGACGTAAAAGTAGCCAGAAATGACAGATATCTTGGGTCAAGGTCACCGCATGAAATAATCAGGTCAATCCCCTTAAGCTTACTCTTCTCAAAATAATCCCACAGATAGGCCGACTCTTCGTCCGCAATCGCAAGTATATTCATATATCTATTCTAACCCTTCTTATTCTCAATTCCCTGCTGTGAGACAACAGGCTTGGACTGTTCTTTCAATTCTTCCTCTTTCGGGATGCTTCCAATCACATTCTCTGCCAGCCAGTCCATGGTGACAATCTCCTCCGGTGACAGAACCTTCGATGGATCGTTCTGCACGATTCCCTCCTGTGAATACAGGATGCCGGAAAACGGATTAAACTGACCAGAACTGATTGTCTCACGGAGCACCTCAATCAGCCGCTTCGTTCCAATGGGGAGATTCTGGGAACACACTACATCCACCACACCCGCCGACATTCCCCACCAGTAATTGATTGCCTTCTTAGAGGTGGGATCGTCGTCATATTTCCACGTACCGTCCATGATTGTACGGATCATCTGCTCATAGAATTTTCCCCAGTGCCACAGCGGCATGGCAAGGTTCCTGGCAATCTCACCCTCCAGGTGGTAGATGCCGAAAAACCTGGAGCCTTCCTCAGGGATTACCATATCCTTACCGGAAATACAATCCACCTGCATCTTCAGTACATTTTCCATCACATCCGTATCTTTCTTTGCCGTCCACTCCAGAAAAACCTGGGTCCTGGGATTAATCATCTTTGCTCCCAGCGCAAATGCATTGATATTGGCAATGGAGCCGTAAATTGGATAGTCGGCAATATACGCAACCCTATTATGGTCTGTCATAGCGCCTGCAATCGCACCCATCAGAAATTTAGCCTCATACATGCGGGCATAATAAGTACGGATATATCGGTGGGAGGTATTGACCGAACAGTTCAGGATGCGCACATCCGGATTGGCAATCGCCGCCTTCACGCTTGCCTGTACAAAGGACGGCGTCGTTGTAAATATAATATCGCAGCCGTCTGCAATCGCCTCGTCAATGCACTCCTCCACATTATCCAGCGTGACATTCTCATAGTACACAGTGCTGACCTCCTCCGGGAAAGTCTGTTCCAAATGGAGACGCCCAAGCTCATGTGCATAAGTCCACGCTGACGACCCCGGCGTCTTTTCATATAGAAACGCCACCTTAAGCCTTGAAAGGCCAAAGGGCAAAAGCAGACTTAACAGAGACTTCTTCTCTGTATTTGGAGCCATTTTCAAATCTACGTCCTCCTCTTCCTCCAAAAGAGAGAACTCTTCCCAGGACTTTTCCACCAGCTCCTTTAACTCCTTGGTGGTCATATCGTCAATCTCTTTATAACCGTACAGCGTAATAAATGCAAGGAACGCATCTCCTACCGTCACTTCCAGTTTTCCTTTATCCTGGGCGGTATATTCTGCCATAAATCTCCGGTAAATAGAGCTGAACTCAAGACGTTCGTCGTCGTCCCACTCCTCCTCCGGCCCTTTCCCCACTGCCTCTAGGAGTTTCTTGAAGCACCCCTCCTCGGAAAACCAAATATAATTAATCTTTGTCAGCTCATAAAAATCCAAAAATTCAAAATAAATCCGATTCTCCTTATCATTGGTGCGTTTCGGCACAATTCGCGTCACAGTTCCGGGTACAGAAACCACTCCATAGTATTTCATAACACTGACACGTTTATTCCCCTCTAAAACATAGAACTTGTTCATGTATTCATAGGCCTTGATAGGCTCGCGGATTCCTTCCTTCTCGTGGCTGCTGCTCAGCTTCGCCCATTTCATTGCAAATTCAGACGTCTCTTTCAAAATTGGCATGAAATTTGCCGCAAACGCATTGCTCCTACCGCCGGTCTTGGTCCCCACAATCTGGTCGATGGGAATCTGCACCAACCCTAAGGGGACTTCCGAAAACGTGCCCTTGGTAGGGATGATATCGTCTAATACTTCCAGCGTAGGCAGCTGCCCATGGAGCATCCTATACTGGTAATTTTTCTTTCCAAGCTTATATGCTTTCGCATAATCAGTCAATGACATAATTTCCTCCTTAAAATCACTTAAGACTTGCTTACATTCCAACTTATTATATACCAAGTAATGGAATGTCAGCAAGCCTTACGTTCTTTTCTTCATAAAATTTGTTACAGTTCAGCCTTCCCGCTTCACTGTTACGGAATCCGCGCATTTAATTACAATTTCTTCTCAAAGCCAATGCGCAGATCGCCGTCTTCACAGCCACCGACCAGCCGAATTTCGCCGCAGGCCGAAAACCCTGCCTTTCCTAACGCTCTCTGCATAGGAAGGTTTCCCGGATGGGTGTCGATTCTGACTGCCTGTAATCCTTCCTTCTTTGCCAGTTCAAATCCATAGGAGAACATCCTGCCCGCAATGCCCTTTCCTTTGCATCCGTCTGCAACACATACTCTGTGCATGGAGGCATACGCGCCGTTAGTCAGCCATTTGCCGTCTATTACGTCGTAGGATGGATCCGGAGTTTTCTGAAACGCGAAGATTCCCAGAATCTCTCCTTCCTCCACCGCCAAATAGGTGCAGCCCTCCTGAATGTCCGAAATCCATACCTCTCGGCTCGGATACCCTTTCTGCCACTGGTCAAGACCAAGACCTCGAAGCTGTCTTTTTGCCTGGTCTGTAATCTCACACATTCTGTCAATGTGCTCTGACGAAGCCACTATGAACTCCATATTCGTATCTATTTCCTTTCGTACAGCCTTTTCTCTCTTATTCAATTCCGGTTACTTGATAATCCTGATCTTCCACCGTCTTTTTCAGTACGTCGTCCGCAACATCGGTGTTCAGCGTCACTACTGCTGTTCCTGCTTCATGGCTTACCAAAGCCTCATCTACCTGCGCTAGCGCCTCCAGACATTTTTTTACCCTTGCCTCACAGTGTCCACACATCATACCTTCGATTTTCATTGTTTTTGTCATCATTTTTTCCTCCTTCTTTTCTTTACCTTTCATCTGGTTTTTTAATCTCTTATCCCGCGACGAGTCGTGCATCCTGAACCAGTTAAGCCTCAGCGCATTCGTCACCACACAGAAACTAGACAGGCTCATAGCCGCCGCGCCGAACATCGGATTCAGTTTCCAACCAAACAGCGGATACCATATTCCTGCTGCCAGCGGGATTCCAATCACATTATAGAAAAATGCCCAGAACAAGTTCTCATGAATATTGCGAAGCGTTGCGCGGCTTAGGCGGATTGCCGCCGGTACATCGCTTAGGCGGCTCTTCATCAGCACAACGTCCGCCGCATCAATGGCGATATCTGTCCCAGCGCCTATGGCAATGCCGATGTCAGCCCTTGTAAGCGCCGGCGCATCGTTGATGCCGTCTCCCACCATGGCCGTCCTGCCCTTTTCTTTCAGTTCCCGTATCACCTGCTCCTTGCCTGAAGGCAGCACGCCTGCAATTACCTCGTCAACCCCCGCCTGCAATCCGATTGCCCTGGCAGTGCGAACGTTATCCCCGGTCAGCATCACTACATGGATTCCCATATTCTGCAGCTCTTTCACCGCTCTCGGGCTGTCCTCCTTGATCACGTCCGCCACGGCGATGATTCCCATAAGCCGCCCATTCTTCCCAAAAAACAGCGGAGTCTTACCCTCCTTAGAAAGTTCAGCGGCCCTCTGCTTCATCTTCTCCGGCACCTCTGCACTCTCACTGATAAAATCCAGATTCCCTCCGGTCAGCAAATCACCGTCCAATACTCCCTGCAGACCATTCCCCGGCACAGCCTGAAAATCAGCCACTTCATGTCCCAACGCCTCTTTACCGTCCGCCGTCCCAGCAAGTCCTCTCTCCTTAGCCAGCGCAAGAATAGCTTTCGCCAACGGATGCTCGCTCTTGCGCTCCAGAGCGTAAGCCAACATAAGCAGCTCATCTTCCGTTACCTCAAGTCCGTCCCCCGCTGGTGCGTCCTTCTTGGAATTTGGGGCAGGAATCAGGTCCGTAACCCTTGGCTCTCCACTGGTAATCGTCCCTGTCTTATCAAGCGCAACAATCTCCACCTTCCCCGTCTCTTCCAGTGACACGGCTGTCTTAAACATAATCCCGTTCTTAGCTCCCATTCCGTTGCCCACCATAATCGCAACCGGAGTCGCAAGCCCAAGGGCACACGGACAGCTAATCACCAGGACAGAAATCCCCCTTGCCAGCGCAAAGCCAAACCCCTGCCCTGCGGCAAGCCACACAAGGATCGTGACCACTGCAATACCGATGACCGCGGGGACAAACACTCCTGACACTCTGTCTGCAATCTTGGCAATAGGCGCTTTCGTAGCCGCCGCATCACTGACCATCTGGATAATCTGGGAAAGGGTCGTGTCCTCCCCGACTCTGGTGGCCTCACACTTAAGGAAACCAGACTGATTCAGAGTCGCCGCCGACACCTGACTTCCTGCCTCTTTATCTACCGGGATGCTCTCTCCTGTCAGGGCAGACTCATTAACCGCGCTGTTCCCTTCCAGAACCACACCGTCCACAGGGATATTCTCCCCAGGTCTTACCACGAACACATCACCTTTTAACACCTGACGGATGTGAACCTCCTGCTCCACGCCGTCTCGGATGACCACCGCCGTCTTAGGAGCCAGCTTCATCAGGCTTTTCAGCGCATCTGTCGTCCTGCCCTTCGAACGTGCCTCCAGCATCTTTCCAACGGTAATCAGCGTCAGTATCATGGCCGCCGACTCAAAGTAAAATTCATGCATAAGAGACATAACCCTTTTTAGATCCATATGCATCTGGGCGTCTGTCATAGCAAACAGAGCATAGGCGCTGTATACGTAGGACGCCCCCGCTCCCAAAGCCACCAGCGTATCCATGTTGGGCGCGCGGTTCCAGAGACTTTTAAAGCCGCTGACGAAGAACTTCTGGTTGACGAGCATAACCGCCGTTGTAAACAACAACTGAATCAATCCCATTGCCACATGGTTTCCCGCAAGAAATCCCGGCACAGGCCAGTTCCACATCATATGTCCCATGGAAAAATACATCAGGGGTATGAGGAAACAAAGGGAGGCAATAAGCCTTCTCTTTAGGATCGGGGTTTCCGTATCTTTCAGCATCCCTTCATCCATGGACTCTCCCACAGACGCTTCCTTGAGGCTGCCTGCCGATTTTTGAGAAGCGCCATATCCGGCCGCCTCCACAGCTTCAATAATCTTCTCGGCGGGGATATCTCCCTCCACGCCCATAGAATTAGTCAGAAGGCTTACTGAACAGGAAGTCACGCCGTCCAGTTTAGAGACAGCCTTTTCCACGCGGGCGCTGCACGCCGCACAGCTCATACCCGTTACCGTATATTGTTCCATATATCATTCCTCCTATCATGCCTATACAAATTTTAAAATACCATACGAGGGTATCATCTCATCAATTTCTGCAACGTTGCCACCAGCTCATCCACCGTCTCGTCCTTCCCCTCCCGAATATCCTCGGTCACACAGGTACGAATATGGTTCGCAAGCAGAACCCTGTTGAAACTGTTGAGTGCCGCATTTACAGCCGATACCTGAATCAGGATATCTGGGCAGTATGCCTCGTTCTCCACCATCCTTTTTAGTCCCCGCACCTGCCCTTCAATCCGGCTTAAACGGTTGAGCAGATCTTTATATTCTTTTTCTGAACGTTCTTTCGTCTTATGACAGCATTCCTGTCTTTCATCCATTTGCCTGCACCTCATTTCCAAATATATTATATACCCCCACTGGGTATAATTGCAAGAGGAAATTTCAGAAATTTATTTTTGCATTTTGGACAGTAAAAAATATTCGCTTTCACATCTTCAATGTCCACTCGATGATGTGAAAGCGAATGTTTTTATCTTTCCAGCAATACAAGATACTCTGTGGTGCCCTCCTCAAATTTTTTTGTATCAGTTTTATGAAAACCATGACGCATATAAAAACGAATCGCTCCATCATTCTTCTCAAGCGCCCACAAAAAACTGACAGAAAATTTGTTTTTAGCAAATTCCATGAGGTCTGCCCCTATCCCTTGCCCTTGAAAAAAACAATCGACATATAGCTCTTTGATTTCCAAATCTACAATGCGAATCATTCCTTTTACAATCCCATCATCATATACCCATATATGACCGAGAATGTCAGGCGCCCCGTATTCTTCTGCGACAGCCAAAACTTGCAGTTCTCCAAAAGAATATGCGTCGTTCTGAAAAATAGGGCGGTAATTAATTCGCTTTACAAAAACCAGAATCTCAGCAATCCTGGAAAGATCTTGAACGGTTGCTTTTCGTATATTCACTTCTTCCCTCTTTTCTCTTCATTCCGTCTTCACTTCTATCTCGCACACTTGCAGCACATTTTTATCTACCCGAAACCGTACCTCCATCCCTGCATATTCCATACCGTAAATCCGCTCTGGAGCATCCTGATAAGATGGTCTTGGGTCCTGCGCCAATATCTGCACCAAAACCTCTCTATGCTTTTCAGGCACCATATCTATCCATACCTTAGGAATCTCCACAGAAAGCCTGTAATCTCTCATGCGCTCTGCAAATCCCCCTGCCGCTTCCCTTTTGCAGTCCACATAGGGAAGATAGGGTTTTATATCATAAATAGGCGTCCCGTCCATCAGATCGGCTCCCCGGACATGAAGAACCATTCCTTTCCCCTCTCTTTCCTCTAGCCGCTCAAGACCCACACAGGACAATCCCAGCGGGTTCGGGCGAAATGGGGAACGGCTGGCAAATACTCCCACACGCTGGTTGCCCCCTAGCCTTGGAGGTCTTACGGTAGGGCTCCACTCTTCCCTGACACACTCCGAGAATCCCCAAATGAGCCATAAATGTGAAAACTCTTCAAGCCCCCGAAAGGCATGCACATTGCGGTATTTCGGTTCAAACAGAATCTCTGCCTTCGTATCCGCAAGCCCGCTCTGCCTTGGAATCCCGAATTTTGCCGGAAAATCTGAATGAATATACCCAATCACTTCCAATGTCAAATTCATATCCACAATACACTCTCCCTATGCCAGTTTTTCCCTGAGCATCCGGATCTCCTCCTTGTGTCCTTTGTCGTCAAGAGGAGTTTCCAGATAGAAAGGCAAATCCTTTAACACAGGATGGCGCAATACACGAAGCAGCGCCTCCATGCCTATCTCGCCTCCCCCTATCACGGCATGCCTGTCTTTTTGTGAGCCGAAGGGCATCATACTGTCATTGAGATGCACTGCCTTCAACAATTCTAATCCAAGCACATGGTCAAACTCCGAAAGCACACCATCCAAATCATTTACAATATCATATCCTGCCGCAAACACGTGGCAGGTATCCAGGCAGATACCAATCCTTTCTGGATGCGCCGCATTGTCCCTGATTTCTCTCAGGTGCTCAAATCTTGCTCCGATCTCCGTTCCCTTTCCACTCATGGTTTCCAGAAGGACCATGATCTTCTCATTTCCCGTAATCGCCTGGTTAAGGCCCCTGATAATATTCTGGATTCCCTTCTCCACACCGATTCCGGTATGGCTTCCTGGGTGGAAGACCAGATATTCTATGCCAAGGCTGTCCATCCTCGCTACGTCCTCTCGGATCGCCGTACATGCAAACTCATACACCCGCTGCTGATCGCTGGCTAGATTCATGGTGTAAGGCGCATGAGCAAGAAAGGCTCTGAACTGATGCTCCTTACGCAGTTTTTGGAACTTCTCTACTACTTCTTCTGTGTATACTTTG
>BLMJ01000225.1 GCA_011960625.1 Lachnospiraceae bacterium
CTGAATTTTATACGGAAGTAAACAATTACCTTTCTAACTTAAAATGAGTTTAAATTTAGAAAGAATTGTAAAATAAGGTTTGTGCTTTCGAAAAGTAGATTTAACTTGGAGGGAATAATGAGAATAGGAATGGGATATGATGTGCATAAACTTGTAGAGGGAAGAAAGCTGATCATGGGCGGCGTCGAGATCCCTTATGAAAAGGGACTCCTGGGGCACTCAGACGCGGATGTGCTTCTTCACGCAATCATGGATGCCCTTTTAGGTGCGGCAGCCCTTGGGGATATCGGGAAGCATTTCCCCGATACGGATCCTGCTTATAAAGGGATTTCCTCTATGAAACTATTGGAACATGTTGGAAGACTGTTGGAAGAGAATCTTTTTTTGATAGAGAATATAGATGCAACTATCATAGCGCAGGCGCCGAAGATGCGCCCGCACATTGATACGATGCGGAAGAACATCGCGGATGCCCTTGGCATTACCATAGAACAGGTCAATGTGAAGGCAACCACAGAAGAAGGGCTTGGATTTACAGGGACGGGAGAGGGGATTTCCTCACAGGCAATCTGCCTGCTTACCAGTCCGATTAACCTTAGCAGCGAGGATGTGACCGCAAGAGGGTGCGGGGAATGCAGCGGGTGTCCTAAGAATCGGTAAGGGGTGGGACAGCGCAGCAGTGCCGCAGGCTCAGGGAGCAGACCTGGCGCAGCGGCACTGCTGCGCTGTCCTTTCTATCTGAAACGTATTTGGCATGGGCTAGGATTCTTTGTTCGTGATATAGATGTAGGCGTCCTCAAGGGTTGCGGTGCAGGAACTGGATTCAATTGGGGGCGGTGTTTCGCTGATTAATTTTATTTGTAATTCGTCTCCTACATACTGTTTAGAGGAAATAGGATATTGTTTTTCCAGTTCTCTTGCTGTTTGTTCATCTTTTGCTTTGCAGGTCCAGATGTGACCTTGTGCCTGTGTCAACAGTTCTTTTAGGGTTCCGGAATAAAGAAATTTCCCCTTTTTCATGACGG
>BLMJ01000226.1 GCA_011960625.1 Lachnospiraceae bacterium
TTTGCAGGCGGGATAGGCAGGCGTATGAATCAGAAGGCCTTACCGAAACAGTTTTTAAAATTGCATGGGAAAGAAATCATTATACATACGTTAGAGCATTTCCAGTCCCATGAGGAAATCGATGGAATCGTAATTGCGTGTGTGGAAGAGTGGATTCATTATTTGGAAGATTTGTTAAAAAAGTATAACATGGATAAAGTTAAGGCGATCGTTCCAGGGGGAGAAACGGGACAGAACTCTATATACAACGGGCTGAAAAAGGTGTATGATATATATGGAGAGGAAGCGGACGTACTTATTCATGACGGTGTTCGTCCGTTGATTGAAGAAAAGACGATTACGGATTGTTTGGACAGCATCAGGCGGTATGGAACAGCCATTACCGTAGCGCCTGTTACAGAAACCATCATACGTGTGAAGGAAAAAAATACAATCGAGGACGTAATTGACAGAACCAATTGTCTTCTGGCCAGGGCGCCTCAGGGATTTCATTTGAAAGATATTCTTGCCGCGCATGATAAGGCCAGAGCAAAGGATAAGATGGACTTCATAGATTCCGCGTCCATAATGAGATGGAGTGGTTTTGAATTGTCAGTAGTTGAAGGTCCGGTAGAAAATATTAAGATTACCACGCCAATGGACTTTTTCACATTTCGTGCGTTGGTAGAGGCAAAAGAAAATTCTAAATTGTTTGGAGAGTAGTAAAGCGGCGGAGGAATAAGACATGTATTATAATAACAGGATTGTTCAGGAAGATATGAGGTGTCTGGCAAAAAGAGAAGAGATACCTGTCGAGTTGTTAAAAGGTAAAAGAATATTGATTACAGGGGCAAACGGCATGCTTGCCACCTACCTGATTTATTTTTTTATGTTTTTAAACGAAGAAAAATCTTATGGAATAGAAGTATACGCCTTGACAAGGAATAAAGAAAAGGCTGAAGCAAGATTTTCCTCCTTTATAGGGAAAGACTGCTTTTCATTGATATTTCAAGACGTTTGCGACAGCATTGCTTTGCCGGAAAGCTCTGTAGACTATATCATACATGCAGCAGGGAATGCAAGTCCAAGATATATTCTTGAAGATCCGGTGGGAATCATTAAAGCAAATACCATAGGAACTATCAATATCTTAGAGTTTGCAAAAAAGCAGGAAAGTGTGAAAGTGGCTTATCTTTCAACAAGAGAAATCTATGGAAAGATGGCAGAGGAAGTGGAGATAATAGGAGAAAACCAATATGGCGTTATGGATCCTACGGAACTAAGATCATGTTATCCGGAGAGCAAACGTATTGCAGAGACGATTTTAGAAAGTTATAGGCATCAATATGGGATAGATTATGTTACACTAAGAATTGCACATTCATATGGCCCGGGGATGATTATAAATAATGATGGAAGGGTGATGGCAGATTTTATATCTGATATCGTACAGAAGAGGGATATTGTTTTAAAAAGCACAGGAGATGCAATAAGAGCTTTTTGTTATATTACAGATGCTATAGCGGGGGTTTTAATTGCATTACTGAAAGGAGAATCTGGGAGGGCATATAATTTGGCTAATGAAAATGAACCTAGACCTATCAGAGAGGCGGCGGAACTTCTGACGGAATTATTCCCGGAAAGGGGATGTAAGGTTAGGTATCAGATCCCAGAGGTTATGAGTGAAGGATACAGCAAAATGGGACGGGTAAAGCTGGATGTGCAGGAGTTGAATAAGTTAGGATGGGACTGCAGAGTGAATTTGCAGACAGGGCTTAGGAATACTGTATTGAGTTTTGAGGATGATGTGTAGGGGAGTGATAGAATGAAAAGGGTGATTACGTATGGCACATTTGATTTATTACATTATGGTCATATCAATCTGCTGCAGAGAGCAAAGGAATATGGGGATTATCTGATAGTTGCGTTATCTACGGATGAGTTTAACTGGAATGAAAAACAGAAAAAGTGTTATTTTTCATATGAAGAAAGAAAACGTTTGTTAGAGGCGGTGCGATATGTTGATTTGGTGATTCCGGAGGAAAACTGGAGCCAGAAAAAAACGGATGTTAAGGAATATCATGTAGATACGTTTGTGATGGGTGACGATTGGGAAGGGAAATTTGACTTTTTAAAGGAATTTTGTGAAGTGGTCTATTTGCCGCGGACTCCTGAGATTTCTACGACGCAGATAAAGCAGGATTTGAATAAAAAGATACAGTAAAAAATTACCATCTTTACATTTCTATATTAAATTTGCTATAATAGAAGCGTTGGGGATAAAAATTACAGAAGGGAGAAGGTAAATGGATGAAAGTAACAGGCAATATGATTCAGAGATCCTAAAGAGGTTACAGCATGTCCAATTAGAGATATTAGAGAAATTTATCATTATCTGTGAAAAATATAATCTTGATTATATTATGTTGGGAGGAAGTGGGATAGGTGTTGTGAGACATCAGGGATTTATCCCATGGGACGATGATATAGATGTTGCGATGCCAAGGGCCGATTATAACAGATTTCTGGAAGTTATTGATAGGGAGATCGGAGAAGAATATAAGATACTGACACCGCTGGTAGATAAGAATTATGCTTGTAATGTAACCCATTTGCAAAAAAAGGGGACAAGATTTGTTCCATATACATCAAAGAACTTAAAGTGTGACTTGTGTATAGATATTGATATTTTCCCTATGGATTATTTGCCGGACGATGAGGTGAAAAGAAAGAAGCAGCTGAAAAAAACATGGCTTCTGAATAAAATGATATTTTTATGCGGTACCCCTGATCCGATTATTCCTTTAACCGGAGTTAAAAAGAAAGCAGCGTCCATTATATGTAAGACTATGCACTATATTTTAAAGATTTTTCGGATTTCACCAAGATTTTTGTATAAATGTCTGATAAAAGAGTGTACAAAATATAATTCTGAAAAAACAAGATATATGAACGCATTTGAAGTAACCATGTCAGATCATGCATTTATATCCGAAAGGGAGTTGTATCCATTAAGAGAGATGCAATTTGAACATTTGAAAGTTAAGATGCCAAATAAGTATGATGTTTACTTGAAAAGACTTTTTGGAGATTATATGTGTCTGCCGCCAGAAGATAAGCGTGTAAATCATTGCCCATGTGTATTAGATTTTGGCGATGGAATTAATGTAGTGGAACAATAGGTGTAATTTTTAAGAGGATAAGGAGAGACAATGAGTAATTGGAAAAAGAAAAACAGATTTAAAAAGATTGTAGTTTCTATGGTTACAGCGGCTCTTATGGCTCCAATGCTTTTGGGTCAATCGGTAAAGGCGGAAGGATTGAATGAGGAGTTAGATAAGACCAATATAGAACAGAATATAGAAAACAAAAATGGGACACCAGAGACGAATAATACCGACAATGGCAATGGGGCAGCAGAGACGAATAATACAGAAAACTCTGACATTGCGGGTGGTACCCCGAATGAAGCGGGCGTGCCGGAGAATACCCCTGGGGCGGAAGCGGATATTATAGAACCACAAGGTGAAGCTGACAATACCGAAGGAGCTTCTGGGAGAGCTGCTGAGCCGGCTTTGGGTCTGGAGTACATGTATATTTGCAGTCCATATATAGAAACGCCGGACACACAGAATGTGGTGTTTTCGTTTGCAGAAGGCTCTCAGATAAATAGCGCGCGGTTGAGCTATACGAATACAGATACGGGTGTGTCAGAAGAAGCAGATGCTGCTAAGATAGAGGGTAATCTTGCATTATTTAGTATAGAGTTTAAAGATGAAACACAAAAAGGCGTCTATACGCTTGATCGTATTGATGTAGGAATGCAGGAGGAAATTCAGCAGATTACATTGGCAGATCAGGGAATAGAAGGAAAATTTGGAGTAGAAAAGAAATGTGTTACAAAGCCTGATGAAGTAATCAAAGAGGTTGAAGACAATAGCGAAGCAGAAGCCTCTGTAGAAGTCAATGTAACGGCGCTTGACGAGAACGGAGAGGCTGAAGAAGCAGAAATCATCAATGAAGTGATTGAAGAGACTTTGGAAGGAAATGGGGCGGAGGCATCCTTAGCTGAGGAACAAGAGGTAATTCAAAAGTTAGAACGAAAGTCAGGAAAAGCAGGGAAACCGATTGTCATTGTCTTAGATCCAGGTCATGATAATACTCATCTTGGGGCGGCAGCTAACGGATATAATGAAGAGAAAATTACATTAAAGATTGCGAAGTATTGTAAAGAAGCATTAAGTTCATATGGCGTGCAGGTATACTTAACCAGGAATGGCGGAGAATGTCCCTCAGCCAACGGCCCTGTCAGCGGACATACAGAAAGCCAGAATGCAGTCTGCTTAAAGAACCGTGCCGAATATGCAAAGAATGTAGGGGCGGATATTTTTGTAAGCTTTCATTTAAATTCATTTACAAAACCTTCGGCAAACGGGGCAGAGGTGTATTATGCAAGCAGCGCATCCAATTTGCCGGCGCAGAATCAAAGTGAAGAAATGGCCAAAAAGATAGCGGCAGAGTTGGGAAAGCTTGGATTAACGCTTAGAAATAACCAGTATGGTACTAATACATCAGATTTCTCAGTATTGCGCAACAGTATAGCATACAATATTCCGGCAGTTTTGATAGAGCATTGCTTTATCTCAAATCCAACTGAGGCTGATAAGTATTTAGGTTCAGATGAAAAATTAAAAAAGTTGGGATACGCTGATGCCAAAGGAATCATTGAACATTTGAGCTTGGTAAAAGGCCAATGGAAAGAAGATGCAATAGGTTTTCGGTTTGAATTGGAGGATGGTACATATCCTAAGGACTGTTGGTATTTTATCAATGGAGCCTGGTATCATTTTGATTCGAAAGGATATAGACAGACGGGTCTTTTGGAAATTGACGGTAATAAATATTATCTGGATAGTGAAGGAAGACGCGTGTCAGATTGGCAGAATATAGATAATCAGTGGTATTTCTTTGATGCTGATGGAAAGATGGTGACAGGGTGGCTGAAAAGAGGAAATAATTGGTATTTTTTAAATACTGCAGATAGTCCGGACAGACCAAAGGGGGTTATGCTCACCGGCTGGCTTACAGATGGAAATTATAAATACTACTTAAATCCAGAGAAAAATCAGTATGGCGCAGAAGGAATAATGCGAACAGGCTGGTTACAGGAAGGAAATCAATGGCATTTTCTTAACACGGAAGGAAATACATATGGCCCCAAAGGCTCTATGCGGACTGGCTGGCTTCAACGAGGAAGTAATCGTTATTATCTAAATTCTGACGGGATAATGATTGTTGGATGGTTAGATTTAGCAGGGAAAAAATATTATTTTAATAAAGATGGCCATATGGTAACCGGAGAACAGGTGATTGATGGGAAAAAATATACGTTTTCTTCTGATGGAATCCTGATATCAGGCAGTGATGGAAAGGTGACAGGATGGCAGAAAAAAGGAACCGACTGGTATTTCTATAATGAAGATGGAAGTATGGCGACCGGCTGGCTTAAGGACGGGAATAATAGATATTATTTGAATCCTGAAAAGAATCAGTATGGTTCGAAAGGCGCCATGCGGACCGGCTGGCTGAAAGATGGGGATGCTTGGTATTTCCTTAACACGGCAGGAGATTCCTATGGACCAAAAGGCTCTGTTGTTACAGGCTGGCTCCAACGTGGAAGCAATCGCTATTACCTGGAATCCGATGGAAAAATGGTTGTAGGTTGGAAAGAATTAGCAGATAAAAAATATTATTTTGACAAAGAAGGCCATATGGTAACCGGAGAACAGGTGATTGACGGGAAAAAATATACGTTTTCTTCTGATGGAACTCTGGTATCGGATAGTGATGGAAAGTTAACCGGCTGGCAGAAAGAGGGAACCGATTGGTATTTCTATAATGAAGATGGAAGTATGGCGACTGGTTGGCTCTATAGAGGAAGTAACACATACTATTTGAATAAAACAGACAATTCTAATGGCGCAAAGGGAAAGATGCTGACTGGATGGCTGAAGGAAGGCGGTAAGTGGTACTACTTCAATACGGAAAAAAATTCTTACGGAGCAGAAGGGGTTATGCGCACTGGCTGGCTTCAGAGAGGAAGTAATTGGTACTTCTTAAATACGGAGAGAAATTCCTATGGAGACAAAGGAATTATGCGCACTGGCTGGCTGGAAAGAGGAAAGAACCGTTATTATCTAAATCCTGCCCAGAACGAGTATGGAGCCGAGGGAATAATGGCGATGGGCTGGAGAGAAATTGACGGAACCATGTATTATTTTAATACCAGAGGAAGAGGTACAGACGGACTGTTAGTAAATACTGGACTTACCGCTATTATGGGGAAATCTACTGTTAAGGTTGAGCAGATGATTAAGTTATTTGGAGATAGCGGAAGAACTTATCCAAGTGATGCATTGAAAAAAGGCGGCGCCGCATCTATTAAAGATTTTTGTCAGATAGTAATAGAAGAGGCGGAAATAGAAGGTGTGAAAGCAGAGGTTGTGTTTGCTCAGGCGATGATGGAAACAGGGTATCTTCAATTTGGAGGAGATGTTTTAGTTTCACAATTTAATTTCGCTGGATTAGGAGCAACCGGCAATGGTGTGAGAGGCGAAGCCTTCAAAGATGTAAGGACTGGAATTAGAGCGCAGGTACAGCATTTAAAGGCTTATGCATCTTCTGAACCATTAAAGCAGCAATGTGTAGATAATCGTTTTCTTTATGTAAAACGTAATGTTGCACCATACGTAGAGTGGTTAGGACAAAAAGAGAATCCTCAGATTGGCTATGGATGGGCAACAGGAATGAGTTATGGTTTTAATCTTAAGAATTTATATATAGTACCAATGTACTCTTTGTAGAAAAATAAGAAAGGCTGTTGCATAAGTAGATTTTGTAATTTATGAAGCAACAGCCTTGTTTGTAATTAGTGTCGAGGTATTTTATGAGGGAAAGAAAAAGATATTGTATCTTCTCTGCACAATATCTGCCGCATATGGGCGGAGTAGAGCGGTATACCTATAATTTAGCTAAAAATCTTGTTGAAAGAGGGAATGATGTTACTGTAGTCACATCTAATATAAGCAAACTTTTAAATTACGAGAAAGCAGATGGGATTCATATATATAGAATCCCATGTTTGAGTTTATTAGATGGAAGATATCCTGTACTAAAGATTAATAAAAAGTTCATAAAAATACACCGAATGTTGAATCATAAACAATATGATATAGTAATTGTGAATACTAGATTTTATTTACATTCATTGTACGGGATGTTATTCGCTAAGAGAAGGGGGCTCCCCTGTATTACTATTGAACATGGAACAAGCCACTTGTCGATTCATAATTCTATATTGGATCGTATAGGCGCAGTGTATGAACACTTTTTAACGAAAATAGAATGTTTATTATGTAAAGATTTTTATGGAGTATCTGGCGCATGTAACGAATGGCTTACGCATTTTCATATTAAAGCGAAGGGAGTACTCTACAATTCTATTGATATAGAAGCATTACAGCAAGTAGAAGAAATTCCCAAATATAGGAAACAGTATAATATTTCGGAGGATATGATTGCGGTAACTTTTACGGGAAGGTTATTGAAAGAAAAGGGTCTGCCGCAACTGATGAGTGTTATAGAAAGACTTCATAAAGAAAGAAATGATATATGTCTCTTTATTGCAGGAGATGGTGATTTGGAGAAAGAAGTAGAAAATTATAAATCTGATTATATTATTCCATTGGGCAGGATACCATTTATAGATATTGTTACATTGCTGAGAGAAAGCGATATATTTTGTCTGCCTTCATTTTCGGAAGGTTTTTCTACTTCTATATTAGAGGCGGCGGCATGTCAATGCTATATTCTGACCACCAAACGCGGCGGTTCAAAAGAGCTGATTATTAACAAAAACTATGGAAGTATAATTCCTGATAATAAAGAGGAAACTTTATATTTGGAATTAAAGAGTATATTAGATGATATTGATAGACGCAAGAAAGCTGTGGAATTAACATATCAGCGTTTAGAGTCACATTTTACTTGGGACAAGATGGTTGATAAGGTTGAAACGATATGTGATAAAGTATGTGGATAAGATTGAGAAGGGTAAGTATATGTTAAGTGAACTATTAATCGTTATTCCGGCATTTAACGAAGAAGAAAATATTGAGAATGTGGTCTCATTTATACAGCGTAAATATCCACAGTATGATTATGTTGTTGTAAATGATGGGTCTAAAGACAGAACGGCAGAAATATGCAAAGAAAAAAGGTATGAGTTATTGGATTTACCTATTAATTTGGGGCTTGCAGGGGCTTTTCAGGCAGGACTGAAATATGCCTACTGTAAGGGATATAAATATGCTATTCAATTTGATGCAGACGGTCAGCACAGACCGGAGTTTATTCAGGCAATGTTGGATAAGATTAAAGAAGGATATGATATCGTAATCGGTTCAAGGTTTGTTAAGTATAAAAAGAGCGGCTCATTAAGGATGTTAGGAAGCAGAATGATAACGGTAGCGATTAAGCTGACTACGGGAGTTCGGATATCAGATCCTACGTCAGGAATGAGAATGTTTTCGAGTTCCATGATTAAGGAATTTGCACAGAATTTGAATTATGGGCCTGAGCCGGATACGATTTCATATTTGATAAAGAACGGAGCAAAAGTTGCAGAGGTTCAGGTTAAAATGGAAGAAAGACAGTTTGGAGAAAGTTATTTGAATTTGGTTGGTTCAGCTAAGTATATGATTAAAATGTTGGTTTCAATTTGCTTTGTACAAAATTTTAGAAAAAGAATTTGAGAGTGTGGTGTGAAAAATGAATGTTATATTAAGACTGTTATTGATTATAAGCGCATTATTGTTACTGCTGTTTATGCTAAAGAGAATCAGACAGTCGAAATTGAAGATAGAATATACGATTTTTTGGATTGTATTTGCAAGTTTATTGGTATTTATGGGAATTTTTCCTAAAGTATTTTATGTACTCTCAGCGTTAATGGGGTTTCAGGCGCCAATGAGTATGGTGCTTTTAGCAATTATTTTTGTCTTAATTGTAAAAATTTTTTTTATGACTATACAGATGTCACAGTTGGAGAACAAGATTGACGCATTGGCTCAACAAATCGCAATCAACCGAAAAATAGACGCGGATTTTCAGGCAGAACATTGGGAGGACAAGGTAAAATAACGATGGCAGAGTATATTGTATGTTTTATTTTTTGGATTGTATTTGTATTTTTCTTGTATGCTTTTGGGAATGTTTTAATAAAAGAAGAGGAAGCGCAGTCAGTTAAGTTAATGGCGGGATATTTGGGATATAGTTTTTTTGTAGCAGTGGGCGGTATAATAATACAGTTAGCAAATTTTAAATGGAGTGTATTTGCAGTATATATGTGTATAATGCTTATGGGAATCCTTTTATCTATCCTACTAACTAAATGGAAACGGGGAAAGGTTTTTACCTGTACATTAAAAGAATATATAGTAAACCACTGGTTTATATTTGTTCTTTGTTTTATTTTGATTTGTATGCTGTTTTGCTATTTTCGGCCATATTGGTATGGAAATCATTTGGATGATGGATATTATCTGACAAAGGTGGCGACATTACCTTATGAAAAAAACAGTTTTCGAATGAATTATTCGGTGGGGGTAGAAAAAGCATCTATAGATTCCTATGTATTTAATACGTGGGAATTAGAAGCCTCTTTTTTTGTAAAGGTGTTACATGTTAATGCTGCTTTATTTTTGCGCCTATTTCAATCAGCATTCCATTATTTTATACTTTTGAATTGTATTTTGGCATTTGGATATAAAATACTTTTGAAAATTAATAAAGATTTTTGTATAAAGAATATCCAGTATATAGTTGGTACAGCCCTTATATTTTTTGTTTATTATGTCTATTTGGAGGATACAGGGTTATTTTTTATACGGGATATGTTTCATTTAAATTCAGCGATGTATTATGGGTGTTCTTCAGTAAAAGTTATAGTGGTGTTATTCTTGCTGCTGTTTTATATTGAGCAGGAAAAAATAGATATTAGGATGATTGTAGGAGTAGGTATGATATCTGTGGTCATGATATCAAAGACAGGGACTGTTCTTCCTGTTATTTTAATTACAACTATAGCATGCAGTTTAGTTTGGCTGCTGGAGATGCCCAATAATAAAAACAGAATTTTAGCAGTAATAATCGGTATTACATACATTGCTGCAGGTATCATAATTCCGGCTGGGGTAGGCGAACAAAAGGAAGTTTATAAGTTTGTTATAACAGCATTTAAGTCTCCGGTGTTTATTGTTAGTCTGATAATTTTTATGTTTAGTTTTACTATAAAAGATAAAATCGTTTATAGATTGAATAATATTCTCATGATAAGCGGAATTTTAATACTTGTACCTCAGATTAATGATGTATTTGAGGCGGTTTCTGTTTATAATTTTGTAGCTGCAAGAGGGTGGTCTACTTATGTATATACTTTTGTTATTGTAAATATTTTTTATTTATCTTTGATTTTTAACAGATATTGGAATGGTGTAATTGTAAAAAGAGTATATCTAATAATTTCGAGTATTTTGACTATACTGATGATTTATGGGTATAGTATGGATGGAGGAGAATTATTTTCAGCAGGAGAACTTCCGGCAAGAACAAACATTAAAGAAGATGTGGCAAAGCTTTATCATAATCGTTATTTTATACCCAATACAACAATTGAGTTGGGGATGAAACTAGAAGAGTTAAGCGTTGAGTCAAAACAGCAATTGATGGTTGTATCACCAATGTGGGCGGGGATAGACGGTACAGTACATGCATTGGCGCCCCAGCTTCGGACATATGCGCCAAGTATCGTATCTTTATCTGCGATAGAGCGTTATCCTGTGGAAGAAAATAGCAAAGTATATGGTTATGATCAAACAAAGTATGATGAATTTTTAAATAATCCGACAGAGTATTCTGTAAAAAGATTCGAAAAGGAAATAGATAAATACGAAATAAACTGTATCATAATACAAGATAACCGATGTGTAAAAGAGATGGAAGAGATGGGGTTTGTAAAGAAATATGCCATACAGGAAGGCGTTTATAATATATGGTATAGAGCTCACAATTAGAAATTTCATGTTCGATTATGCAGCTTACATATAATTTTGCAAAAGAGGGATGCGGAGTTGAAAAAAACAAATATATATAGTATAATAAATCGACTTTAGAAAAAAGTGGTAATTTAGCGGGGACCAGCAAATGGAACAATATGTACAAAATTTAAGAAAATTTCAGCCATTATTATATGAGTTAGTTGCAAGAGATGTAAAAATTAAGTATCGTAAGTCTGTATTAGGGGTATTATGGACACTCTTAAACCCTCTATTAATGATGGCCATACTATCTATAGTGTTTTCTAATCTGTTTCGTTTTGAAATTGAAAATTATTCTCTATACCTTTTGTCAGGACAGATTTTGTTTAATTTTTATAATGAATCAACATCTGGCGCTATGACAGCCATACTAGGAAATGCTTCTTTAATTAAAAAAGTATATATACCCAAATACCTATTTGTAGTATCAAGGATTGCATCCAGCTCTATTAATGTATTATCCTCATTTTGTGCGCTCATTTTGGTTATGCTGTTTACAAGAATGGAACTTCACTATACCATGTTTTTGGTGATCATTCCGCTGGTATATATCATTATATTTTCTTTGGGAGTAGGATTGATACTGGCTGCATTGACGGTGAAATTCCGAGATATCATGCATTTGTACGGAGTATTTATCACAGCGCTTATGTACTTGACGCCCATCATCTATTCAATAGAAATGCTCCCAGGATGGGTACAGGTGATTGTAAGGTTGAATCCGCTTACCGGAATTTTAGAGATTTTTAGGAATGTGATGATTTATAACACAATTCCGCCGATTAGCCAGTTCCTCATATCGTTTGCAGTAGTATGCTTTATGCTGCTTCTTGGTTTGTGGATCTTTTATAAACAACAAGATGAGTTTATATTAAATTTGTAGATGCTCAGGGAGAAAATTAGATGGATAATACGATTGTAAAAGTAGACCATGTCTCGATGCGTTTTAATCTGTCCTCTCAAAAAGTGGATAATATGAAAGAATATTTTATTAAAAGATTAAAACGAAAGTTGAATACGGACGACGAGTTCTGGGCATTACAGGATGTTGACTTTGAGATAGGAAGAGGAGAGTCTGTTGCCTTAATCGGCTTAAATGGATGTGGAAAGAGTACCATGCTTAAAACCATTGCAGGGGTGTTAAAGCCGACGAAGGGCAGCGTTACCGTAAGAGGAAGTATTGCGCCTATGATTGAGCTTGGGGCAGGGTTTGATATGGATCTTACGGCCAAGGAGAATGTATATTTGAATGGTGCAATCCTTGGGTATGGAAGAGAACAAATGAATGGATATTATGATAATATCGTAGATTTTTCTGAACTAAAGGATTTTATGGATGTTCCCGTCAAGAACTTCTCGTCAGGTATGCTTGCAAGGCTTGCTTTTTCTATTGCAACGATTGGAAAGCCAGATATCTTAATCGTAGACGAGGTCCTGTCAGTGGGTGATTTTCGATTTCAGGAAAAATGCGAGAAGAGAATCCAGGGAATGATGAAAGAGGATACGACTATCCTGTTCGTATCCCATAGTATTGCACAAGTGAAGAAGATCTGTAAGAGGGCTATATGGCTTGAGAAGGGACGGGTTCGTGAAGATGGTTCCAGCGAAGAAGTGGGGAGTAGATTTGAGAAAGCTTATTATGCAGGAGAATTGGAAGAGTAGAAGGTTGGAATTGACATGAAGATGTGGAAAAAAATTATACTTGTGTTAGCGGTCATTCTGTTGGGCGGCGTTTACTCTTATGGCGAATGGTCAAGGGCTATATATAATACGGATATTAGTACGGGTTTGTATGAAAATACAGGCGCGTTGGAGAATGGAATTGCATTTGAACAGCAGTTTACGTGTTATGACGAGGGGTTTTGCGGACTGAGCGTAAAGCTTTCAAAACTAGATCATCCTGTAATAGGCGAGTATAATTGGGAAATACAAGACGTAGAAGCAGGAAAGGTTGTAGGGAATGGTACGATCGATGAGAGTACCACGGAAAATAAGCTGTTTGAAAGCTCGAGTGCGTTAAAGAGAGGAAACATTATATTGAATTTTCCAAGGCAGGAAGGCAGCGCCGGAAAAGAATATATATTTGTGATAAAAGAAAGTGATGTTAGGGCCGATGAGACGATGGCGGTCTATCTAACAGAAATGAATGAAAACAGCAGTTCTTTGAAAGTAGGCAATCAGCATATGGATAAGGCCGGGGTGATTAAACTATATTATCATAGATTCAATGTTGAGACATTTATAGTTTTCTTAGGAATTATGGTATATCTGGCTATTTTCATAAAATTTATATACAAACTATTTCGATGATAAAGGAGTTTAAGATGGATGTTTCAATCGTAATTCCCACAAAAAATGCGGGTCCCATATTTAATAAGGTATTGGAGAGGGTTTTTGCTCAGGATACACAATATGAGTATGAAGTGATATGCGTAGATTCAGGTTCAAAAGACGGTACGTTAGATATTATAAGAAAGTATCCGTGTAAGTTATATGAGATTCCGCCTGAGGAATTTGGTCATGGAAAGACGAGAAATTATGGAGCCTCCAAGGGAAGCGGAGAATATATTGTCTTTATCACTCAAGATGCAATGCCGGCGTCAAAGAAGTGGCTGCAGAACTTTATTGACGGAATGAAAATGGACCCTGAGATTGTAGGAGGGTTTGGAATACATTATACTTATCCGAACTGTAATATTATAGATAAGAGAGATTTGTATCACCATTTTAAGAATTTTGGAGAAGATAATACGATTTTCCAATTGACGGACGAGAATAGGGAACAATACAACAATGAAGAGGCCTATAGACATTTCATTGTGTTTTTCTCGGACAACAATTCCTGTGTTAGAAGAGATATTTTTGAAAAATATCCATATAAAGACGTAGACTTTGCGGAGGATCAGATTTGGGCCAGACAGATGATAGAGATGGGATTCAAGAAATTATACTGCCCATTTGCGCCTGTATACCATTCTCATAATTATAAACTTTCGGATTATTTCCAGAGGTATTATGATGAATATAAAGGTTTGTATAATCTGCATAAGTTTATTATTTCAACAGGATGGCATAAGATACCATTGCAGATTGCAAAGCACATATTAGGAGATGCGAGATACATCAGGACACAGAAATTAAGCAAAAGAGAGAAAATATATTGGGTGAAATATTCGGTATGCAGAAATTTCAGCAGATATGTAGGAGGATATCTGGGAGGGAAATATGCAAGTTATTCTCCGAGAAAGCAGAGATGGCTGGATAGGCATATATCACAGCAGTATAAACAGAGAAATGTGTAAAGGAGATTTGATTGAGTATGGTTGCAAAATTGCTGAGAATGTTACAGAAAGTACCAAGAATTTTGAAAACAGAGGGAATACGCGGAGTGATCAGAAGAGTGTTTCAGAAGCTTCGTGTTGTTCCCACGAAGGCAGAACCCCTTGTATTGTATGAGTTTATTATGAATCGGAAAAAGGTTCCGCTGAATAAAAAGAGCTATGATGAACATAAAGAGGATTCTGTAAAGATACTGAACTGGGTGATCCCTCAGATGGGAGAAGGTTCAGGGGGGCATACAACAATTTTTAGGTTTATATCTAATTTGGAAAAACGAGGATTTCATAGCAGAGTTTATTTGTTCAGAGCGGTGAATTTTTTCGACAATAAGACTTTGCGTACCTTTGTGGAAAGTGCATTTCCAATCTTAGATCCGAAAGTGGAGCTTTATTACGATGTCAAATATATGAAATTTGCGCATGCCACCTTTGCAACTTCTTGGGATACGGCATATCATGTCAGGAATTTTGAAAACACCATTTCAAAGTTTTATTTTGTACAGGATTTTGAACCGTATTTTTATGCTCATGGATCAGATTTCCAGTTCGCTGAAAATACGTATAAGTTTGGTCTGAGAGGAATTACGGCGGGAGACTGGCTGAGAGATAAGCTGAACAAAGAATACGGTATGAAAACAGACAGTTTTCATTTTTCCTATCAGAGGGATGTGTACTACCCGGTGAAGCGACGGAACCGTAAGCGGAGAGTTTTCTTTTATGCAAGACCAGTGACTCCCAGAAGGGATTTTGAGCTTGGGTTGCTGGCTCTGGACGAGCTGTGCAGACGTTTGCCGGATGTGGAAGTAATCTTTGCCGGATGGGATCTGAGGGATTATGTGATTCCGTTTAAACATAGGAGTTTTGGCGTAGTTACGATGCAGAAACTTGCGGAGTGTTATAACCAGTGCGATATGTGTCTGGTAATCTCTAATACGAATCTATCTCTTGTACCGTTGGAGGTTATGGCATGTGGTTCCGTAGCCGTTTGCTCTTCCGGAGAGAACAGCTCCTGGATGGTGAATGAGAATAACGCCGTGTTGGTAGATTATGACCCTATTGAGATTGCGAATACAATGGAGTATTATTTCAATAATCCAGATAAGATGGCCGCTATCAGGGAGAAAGGATTAGAGTTTGTTAAGACTACTTCCTGGGAGAGGGAAGCTGACAAAGTGAAAGAGGTGATTCTTGAGGCCATTGAGGAGGATAAAGGAAAGATAGGATAATTTAAACAGAACTATAAAAAAATCGCAGAGTAGGTTACTCTGCGATTTTTTCTTAAACGACGTATCTATTATAACCATCTGAAACAAATAATTCAATACCTAAAATGTTTTTAATATAAATTGTCATAAAAAGTAAAAATATTAGTCAGTCTATTATCATATATTATATATATTCTTTGTATATTCATACAAATATACCAAGTATTCAGTGTATTATATTCGCAAAACAGATAAAATTTTCGCAGAGTAACCTACTTTGCGAAAACAGAGGAGGTGTTTCCAATCTGGTATGTTTTGCGTTGCGAAAAAGGCAATGAGAGAAGAGCTGCTAAGCTTTTGAAGCAGTGCTATCATTTTTCGGAGCAGGCCGATATATTCCTTATTACATTTGAGAAAATGAAACGATATGAAGGAAGCTGGCATTATAAGGAAGAGCTTCTGTTTCAGGGAATTGTATTTGCAGAGGTGAGCTGTCATGAGAGATTGGAAGCGGCAGCACATAACGCAGTGGTGTTTTGTCCTTTTAGAGACGGAGGGTACAGCCTGTGTCTGGAAGAGGAGGAGAAGGAATTTCTGAAGGAGATTGGCGGAGAAGAACACCATATTGCGATGTCGAGGGGATATATTCAAAATGGAGTCACCTTTGTGACAGAAGGCCCTTTATGCGGAAAAGAATGTAAGATTCATAAGATTGATCGTCATAGGAGAATGGCGAGAATTGACAGTCCGTTAGACTATTTTCGAAAAAAAGAGTTTTGGATGGGGCTTGAGATTACGGAAAAGAATTGAAACAGAAACTGACGAAATTGTAGTACTGGGCTATGATTTTGTAAGTATTTGCAATAAACGGGGAAGATGAGGGGATTCACGGCTTTTGACGTGGATATGGCGAAGCATACTCTAAAATCTACTCCCCAAACGAGGTGACAGAGATGTGGTATGTAATTCAGACACACACAGGCGAGGAGGATAAGCTAGTCGCCATCATAAAACGTATGGTTCCTAAAGACTGCTATGAGGAATGTTTCTCTATCAAAAGAGAACGGTTTCGGAAAATAGGCGGAAAATACGAGGTCGAGCTGTATCCGTTATTTCCAGCGTATGTATTTATAGTAACAGAGGAACCAAAGCGTATGTTTTTAGAATTAAAACGAGTTCCTAAGCTGACCAAACTTCTCGGTGATCAGCAGGACTCGTTTTTCTGTGTGGATGAGGAGGAGGAGAGATTTTTAAGAAGTGTGCAGGATAAGGAACATGTGGTGAGACGGTCGCTGGTTGAGGTAGATGCACAAGGACAGATTGTCTGGGCTGACGGTCCAGTGGGAAGATATTTTGACAGAATTGTGAAGCAAAGGCTGCGAAAGAGGTATGTGTGGATTGAACAGGAATTTTTAGGGAAAAAGAGGGAGATTTATTTGGGGATAAGATTGAAGGAGGATGAGATGTGAAGAGATATGGGAAATGGGAGGCAATTTAAAATGGGAGAGAAGGTTAGTCCATTTGAACCGAAGATTTGGCTTAGTTCACCGACGATGCATGGACCAGAGCTAGAGTATATGAAGAAAGCTTATGAGACGAACTGGATGTCAACAGTAGGGGAAAACATTAATGAAGCAGAACGTTTGGTCTGTGAAAAGATTGGCTGTAGATATGCAGTTGCATTGTCGTCCGGAACGGCTGCTTTACATATGGCAGTAAAGCTTGCAGGAGTAAAAACAGGAGAGAGGGTATTTTGCTCGGATTTGACATTTGACGCTACGGTGAATCCGGTGGTATATGAAGGCGGAGTTCCGGTATTTATCGATACGGAATACGATACATGGAATATGGACCCTATAGCGCTGACGAAGGCTTTTGAAATTTATCCAGAGGTAAAGGTAGTGGTGATTGCACATTTGTATGGGACTCCAGGAAAAATGGACGAATTGAAGAAGGTCTGCCGGCAGCATGGGGCGGTAATCATTGAGGATGCGGCAGAATCTTTTGGCGCTGCTTATAAAGGAGTGCAGACGGGCAAGTTTGGCGTTTATAGTTGTATCTCGTTTAACGGTAATAAGATTATCACAGGCTCTTCTGGCGGGATGTTATTGACGGATAATGAGGAGGCGGCAAATAAAGTGCGGAAATGGTCTACGCAGGCAAGAGAAAACGCGCCTTGGTATCAGCATGAGGAGTTGGGATACAATTATCGGATGAGCAATGTAATTGCGGGAGTAGTCAGAGGGCAGCTTCCATATTTAAAGGAGCATATTGCACAGAAGAAGCGAATTTATAAGAGATATGAAGAAGGTTTAAAAGGATTGCCGGTTGTAATGAATCCTTACGATAAAGAAAACAGTGAACCCAATTACTGGCTGTCCTGTCTTCTAATCGAGCCGGAAGCAATGTGTAAACAGATTCGAGGGGAACAAGAAGCAATCTATATCCGTGAGAACAAAAAGAGTTGTCCCACAGAGATTCTTGAGCAGCTATCAAAATATAATATCGAGGGGCGGCCCATATGGAAACCGATGCATATGCAGCCAATCTATCGAATGAATGGATTCGTTACCCGTGAAGGAAACGGGAGGGCAAAAACAAACGCTTATGCAGAAGGCGGTGCTGTTGGCAAGGATGGGAGAGCATTAGATGTGGGAATGGATATTTTTCAGAGAGGTTTGTGTTTGCCTAGCGATAACAAGATGACGGCAAAGCAGCAAGATAAAGTGATTGGCGTGATAAGGAGTTGTTTTGAATAGAAAGCAAGGAATTTACGAGAAATATATAAAAAGGATACTGGATATCGTGTGTTCACTTTTGGCAATCCTATCCTTTAGTTGGCTGTATCTGCTTGTGTCTATTCTTGTGAAAATTAAATTGGGAAGCCCAGTTTTATTTAAACAGCCGCGGCCTGGCATGATTGAACCAAGTACAGGGAAAGAAAAGATTTTTAATATGTATAAGTTTCGGACAATGACAGAGCAAAGGGACGAAGAAGGAAATTTACTTCCTGATGAGAGAAGGCTTACGAAATTTGGTTCTTGGCTGCGCGCAACCTCTTTGGACGAGCTTCCAGAGACTTTTAACATACTAAAAGGCGATATGAGTGTTGTAGGTCCCAGACCACAGTTAGTACGCGATATGGTTTTTATGACGGAGGAACAGCGAATGAGACATACGGTAAAGCCGGGCTTATCTGGATTGGCCCAGGTGAATGGGAGAAATGCAATTGGTTGGGAAGAAAAGCTGAAGTGGGATCTTAGATATATTGAAAATATTAGTTTTTTGAGGGATCTGAAAATTATTCTAATGACGGTTTTAAAAGCATTTATAAAAAGAGAAGGAATTACAGAAGAAAATATGGCGACTGCAGAAGATTTTGGGGATTACCTGCTTCGCAGCCATTGTGTAAGTAAAGAAGTATATGATGAAAAGCAAGAATTGGCAAAGCGTATTATAGAGGGATGGAATGGAAAAATATAGTGTGTTAATGTCCTTATATAAAAAAGAAAAACCAGAATATTTAAGAACCGCATTAGATAGTATGATTAATCAGACTGTCAAGCCAGATGAAATTATCCTTGTTGAAGATGGTCCTCTGACAGACGAATTATACCATGTATTAAAAGAGTATGGAGAGCACTTGACTCGAGTTGTCAATGAAAAAAATATGGGTTTGGGTTTGTCTTTGGCAAAAGGGTTGGTTTTATGTAGAAATGAATTGGTTGCAAGAATGGACACAGACGACATTTCTATAAGTAACAGATGTGAAATGCAGATAAAATATTTTGAAGAAAATAAAGATAAGGCGATTGTGGGAGGACAGATTGCAGAGTTTATTGGAGATGCTTCAAAAGTTGTTGGAATAAGAGAGGTTCCCTGTAAAGACGAAAAGATAAGAGAGTATATTAAAAAAAGATGTCCGTTTAACCATATGTCGGTAATGTTCAGAAAGTCTGATGTTCTTGAAGCAGGGAATTATCAGAATTTTTTTTGTAATGAAGACTATTATTTATGGATAACAATGGCGCTTATGGGGAAAAAATTTGCCAACTTACCTGAGATATTGGTGAAGGTTAGAGTAGGAAACGAAATGTATATGCGCAGGGGAGGGAGAAAGTATTATGAAAGTGAGAAGGATATTCAAAAATATATGTTAGAAAATCAGTTGATTAGCAAAGGCAGATTTTTGATCAATATTTTGGAACGATTTGTTGTTCAGCTTCTTTTACCAAATAGACTTCGCGCATTAGTGTTCAAAAATTTTGCGAGAAATAAGAATGGACGAAAATATGAATGTAATCGATAAGAACATGGCTGCTATCTATGGATTGGAACAAAACCAACAATATGAGGTAAAGAGTATAGATCCATTATTGTTATTAAGTTCTGACCGTTTAGATATAGCTGCAAAAATTATTTATTTAAAATACAGCGGAGAAAAATTTGCTGAGGAACTATATAAGAAGCATATTAAAGCTGTGACAAAATACTCTATTGTGGAGATGGGAAATAGAAGTAAAAATGGATATAGAGCATATATGGATTCCTTTGAAAAGCTAAATGAAAGTATAACAGCGGAAGGATATTTAGAAAGCTGTATCCCTATTCCAGTCAATATAGAGGGGATTCCCTTAGACGGCGGTCACAGAATTGCAAGTGCAATAGTTAACAAGAAAAATGTGAATATTGTTTATCTGCCAGTCCGCAATTCGGATATCTTCGATTATAGGTATTTTCAAAAATATGATATGGCTGGAGGCTTTCTGGATATGATCATGCAAGAATATATTTATCTCAAGAAAGATATATTTATGGTTAATATCTGGCCGATAGCTTCTCATAAAAAAGAAGAGATTGAAAAGAGATTAAAGTTATTTGGTGATATCGTATATGAAAAGGAAATCCCAATTACATATAATGGTATGTTTAATTATATGCATCAAATATATGGTAAGGATGCCTGGGTAGGCACGATAAAAAATGATTTTGGCGGAACGTATCGAAAAGTAGAACCCTGTTTTAGCAATGAGAGTCCTCTTTGCCTAATCGTTTTTGAAAAAAAATCAGAGAAATCAATCCTTGATATAAAAGAGGACTTAAGGAGTTTCTTTCATATGGGAAAACATTCCTTACACATTAATGATACGAAAGAAGAAGCAATAGAAATAGCCAATATTCTATGTAATGAAAATTCTATTCATTTTTTAAATTATGGAAATCCACTAAAGTACAAGAGATGGTATAAAAGTTTTTTGAATAGAAAAAATGAGCTTAAGCAAGCTTGCGCAGTGACAAGCAGCTCTGTTCTGGCATTATATGGAATCAGAGAAGCAAACGATTGGGATATCGTAGGAAATGGAAATGCAATAGTTGACAGTCATAATGAATGGATTTCAATGTATGGAAAAACATTGACGGAATTGCTGTATGATTCCAGAAATTATCTTGTATATCATAAAGTTAAATTTCTAAGTTTAGACAATGTATACACTTTCAAAAGTGTGAGAAACGAAGGAAAAGATCAAGATGATTTGCGATTAATAGAAGTATTTCGAAATGAGTGTTCCGGTAATATTAGAATGTCATCGCTGGTTAAAAAGAAGCTAATTGAGACCAAAAGAAGATTCATATCTATATTGCAGGGAAATATAATTAGACTCGCGCATTTAACACATACTTACTACTTGCTGCGTAGAATTTATCATTTTTTCATTAAAGAGGCGTAGGTATGTATGGGGATAATCGTATGGAAAATATTGTCATCCGAATGAGAGGCGGACTGGGAAACCAGTTATTTCAACTGGCATATGGAATCTATCTAAAAAAATACATATATAAGGAAGCCAGAATAGTTTTAGATATCCGAGAATATGACCAATATAAAATTCGAGATTTTGAATTGTACAATTATGCCGAAGGAAAAGAACTTATTTTATACCAGAAAAAATCATATGTCTATGATATGTCGAGAAAACTTTGGCATTTAATCAGTTATCTGTATAGAAAACAAAATGGAATAGAATTGGAAGCGTGCAGTAGTTACATGCAAAAAATGGGCTTCATATATACGACACATCTTGCCTATCCACTAAAGGAAAAAAGTAAAAGAAAGAATTGTTATGTATATGGTTATTTTCAGGATGTTAAGATGGTTGATACAGTTCGCCGTGAAATAGAAAGGTTTATTGAATCATACGGCAACGTATCTCCGACTGCAAGATGCATGATTGATGGGATAAAACAAAATAAGCATAGTATCGCCATAAGTATGCGTTTGGGAAAAGATTTTATAATTGCAGGCCAGCCGATAAGTAAAGATAATTTTTATTATGAAGCAGTAAAAAAAATTATTAATCCAGAGTCCATTTTATATGTTTTCAGTGATAGCTTTGAGCAGGCTAAAAAGTATGATTTTGGAGTTAAGAATAAAATCGTGTATGTAGAGCAATGTAATCACTATGAACAAATATTGATTATGAAGGAGTGTAAAGATTTTGTGATTTCCAATAGCTCTTTCGCTTGGTGGGGAGCGTATTTGTCAAACAATACTAAAAAAACGGTTATTGTACCTCCCATATGGATGAACGGAGTTAGAACCATAAAAGATACACGATATTATGAGAACATGTCTATATTAGAATATTAAAGGTAAGAAAATGAAATTTGCATGCGGTATAGTGCTTTACAAGCCTTCATTAGAAAATATAAAGCATATGAAGATGATATTCAGCCAGTTTGAAAATATATTGATATATGAAAATTCAAATTATGAATACCAAAACTATTTTGAAGAGAATGAAAATGTAACCTATATCTGTACAGGTAAAAATAATGGGTTAGCAGCAGCATATAATTGTTTTTTGATTCTGAGCAGAAAATTAGGAATAGATATTTTATGCTTATTAGATCAAGATAGTATGATGACAGTAGACAATATAATAAAAATGAAAGATTTTATTGCCAGAAATAGCAGCGAAAACATAGTTGTTTTTGCACCAAGGCTAAGAGGAACACGAGGAAAGAATTGGGTTATTAATAGTAACTCTTTTTTGAATATACACGCTGTCAATGAGAAGGCTTTAAAATATGATGAAGCGTATTTTTTAGATCGCTTAGACGCTGATTTTTGCAAACAGATTATAGATAAAGGGCTGCGTATAAAGTGCAATGAGGAGCTATTGGTAGAGCATAGAATTGGATATGGTAAAAACAACGAACACTCTGCTGTTAGACATTATTACATGTTTCGAAACAGAATATATTTTAATTATAAATTTTATTCTAAATTAAAAGCTGCAGGTTTAACGCTATTGCAGTCATTCAAACATTTAGCTTCCATAATTTTATTCGAGACGGATAGAAAAAACAAAATTGCTGCATGTCTTGATGGAATAAGGGATTATAAAAGAATGGGGAAGAAGGATGCTAGTTAACCAGGATACTAAAATTTCGGTAATTGTTCCTATATATAATGTAGAAAAATATGTAGAAGAATGTATTCATTCTATTTTGGGTCAAACATACAAAAATCTAGAGATAATATTGATTGATGACGGTTCTACAGATTCTAGCGGTATATTATGTGAACAACTGGAGAAAAAAGATGCAAGAGTGATATTGATTCGTACAACGAATAAAGGCGTTTCTGCTGCACGAAATATAGGAATTAAAAAAGCGTCTGGAAAATTTATATTATTTGTGGATAGCGATGACTATTTGCTGAAAAATTCGATAGAAAATATGGCTGCTTCATCAAGAGAGGTTGATTTAGTGGTTGGCGCCATTATCTATAGAAACGATTATAAAGTATTTAAGAGGAATCAATTTTTTCTGAATAATCAATTAAAGGATGAGACTACAGAGGTTATGTTAATCGAAGAATATTTACACTGTATGAGTAAAAATATGACAGATCCATATTTTGGGGCGCCCTATTGTAAACTCTTTAAGGCGTCAATCATAAAGGATAATGGGATCTATTTTGAAGAAGGCGTGGCTTTTGCTGAAGACTTTTGCTTTAACTTAAAATATTTACAATATGCAGAAAGAATAGGCAAAGTGGATCTGCCTGTGTATGTCTATAGAAAAAATTTGTGCGGTTCTCTATCAAGAGTAAAATATGATTATCACTATATGACAAATAGATGGAAGCATCTGTGTCATGAATATGGCAAATTATATATGAAACATAGTATAGAGGATTGTTATGAGCATGTCGTAAAAAGAGCATATAGATATGTTTTAAATTCATTGGTTGGAAGAGAGCGAATTGAAAGACAGGAAAAAATATTACGTGAATTTGCAAGCGTAAACCTATGCTTAAACTGCAAAGAAAACCATAAAATTTTGAATAAAGAGTTTTCTCTCCTAAGGAGCGTGAAATTATGGTTATTATTCTACAACTTAAAGTGTATTTCCGAAAATACATTAAGAATATTTTACAGAATTATTCAAAAATCTGTATACACATTAAGAAAGGGTTGAATTTATGGGTTATATAGGGGTTTTCATCTGTCTGGGTTTCTTTTTTTTAAATCGGTTGAAAGATTCGAGGATATATAATCCTTTATCCATTATGTCTTTATATTGGTCTATTTTACTATTGCTGTGCTCTCTAAATTTGACAGACTCATTTGAAACATCAGATAAGGCATACGCTCTTATAATCCTCGGAGTGATATTTTTTGCTTTCGGATATCTTGCATCTAATAAATATATTTTTAAATTACGTTCAAAAAGTGAGAATTATTTATACAGTAATAAGTTTAATAATAATGATTTTAATAAGAGTCTTTTTTTCATATTAACGGTAATAGCGTTAACCAGTAGTATCGCTGTATTTCAAAGTGTTTTAGTCTATTTTCAATCAGGATATGGTTTGTATGATATTCGATACCAATTTATTTCCGAAATTTATGGAGAAGGATACGCTGATGTATTAAATGTATATATTGTGAAACCAGTAGGATATATAATGACGGTATATAGCGTAACTGCCATCATTAATAAGCAGAAATATGCGTATTTACAGTTCTTAATCGCTGTTTTGCTGCTTACCTTGCAGATTGTAAATACAGGCGGAAGATTAGTAATGCTTTTTTTGCTGGTATCCTTACTGTTTTGCGTATTTTTGTTTCGAGAGAAGCTGCATTTTAGCTTTCGGGAAAAAACTATATTCTTCTTATTAATTACCGGCGTGGTTGGTTCACTCTTCTATGTTTCAATTGTCCGAGAATCAAATTTAATAGAAAATCTTTATGATTATGCTGTTAGTAGTATTACATTCCTCTCTATTTGTTTGAAAAAATATGATAGTGGAAAGCTGTTTGCATATACGTATGGCTATTTTTCCTGGTATGGAATTTTGAATGTTCCAGTGAATGTCATGGAGTTTATTACTCGTTTGGATATGTCGACGACAGTTAATAATTTAATAAAATTTCTTTCATCACCTACAATGGTTAGTGATCATATTCTCTATAATTGGTTTGCTACAGCTTTTTTCCGTTTTTATGCTGATCTAAATTACTGGGGGGTAATCATAAATTCTTTTATTTGGGGATGCATTTGCCGCTATACCTATCGAAATTGGATAAAAGTGCAGAATTTTAGAAATCTTTTTGTCTATGTAATGGTAACATATGGGATTGTTGTTTCATGTATGACATTTGTATTCTCAGATGTTTCTATGGTTTTATCAATTATTTATATATACATCTTAACGAACGAAAAATTAAATAAAAACAAAAAAACTTGTCAATTGACGGAAGAAAGAGAAAAATAGATGGAAAAACCGAGTATTAAAAAAAATTATATATATGACACACTGTATCATGGAATGACATTTTTTATCCCATTAATTACTGCTCCTTATTTATCAAGGATTCTTGGTCCGGATGGAGTAGGAACATTTAGTTATCTGGTTTCTATCCAGACATATTTTTCTATGTTTACAGCCTTAGGAACTATTACATACGGCGCCAGAGCAATAGCCCAAAATCGAGACAATCAATATGAGATAAGCAGATTGTTTTGGGAAATTGAGATTTTAACGATTGCTGCCGCAGGCGTAACATTATCCGCATGGCTCGGTTTAATTATTTACTTAGAGGAATATAGATGGTATTTAACTGCATTGACAATGTGTATTTTAGGTACAGTATTTGATATTTCATGGTTTTTTTCTGGGCTGGAGCAGTATAAGTATATTGCTCTTCGAAATACATTCTTTAAATTTCTAGGTTTAATATTATTATTCATTTTTGTAAAGTCGGAAAAAGACTTGTTATATTACTTTATTGTCTATTCATTAACCGCTTTGTTATCTGGCTTGTCAATGTGGATAAAGATTCGGAAATTTATAGTGCCGATAAAGATTAATGAACTGCATATTAAACTGCATTTTAAGGAAACATTAGTCTATTTTATTCCAACCATCGCCACATCTATATACACCGTTTTAGATAAGACATTAATTGGCCTTATTACAAAGGAATCCGTACAAAATGGATATTATGAACAGGCTAATCAAATAATTAATATTGCTAAAACCGTTACTTTTGGCTCCATGAATACAGTCATAGGAACCCGGTTATCATACTTGTTTGCAAAAAATCAGATAGAAGAGGCAAAAGACAAAATAGAGCAGTCGTTTGATTTCGTATTTTTGATAGGATTTGGCTGTTTATTTGGAATTTTAGGGGTCGCAGATACCTTAGTGCCGCTTTATTTTGGAAAGAGGTTTGAACCGGTCGAGGGATTACTGTATATACTGGCGCCTATCATAATTATTATTAGCATAAGCGCATGCCTGGGTTCACAGTATTACATACCTGCAGGGAAACGGGCGCAGAGTGCAAAGTATCTAATATTAGGAAGTATCGTGAATCTCATACTTAATATTTTTCTGATTCCTCTGCTGAAAGCAAAGGGAGCTTCTATGGCTTCGGTAATTGCAGAATTGTTTATCGCTGGTATGTATATAAGAAATTGTGATGGATTTTTTTCAATAAGAAAGATGATAACCTTGAGTAAATATAAAATTATTGCAGGAGGTCTTATGTTCACGGTTATTAAATTTTTAATGCAATTTTTGCCGGCAGCTTCTCAACTTCTGTATCTTGTGCTGCAGGTGATTTGCGGAATGGGGGTATATCTTGTATTGTTATTTATCTTAAAGGACACGTCAATAATTAAATTAAAAATGATTTCGGGGAGGAAATATGGAAGAAAAGATAATTCCAAGTGAAGATATTAAAAGAATCTGTAAGAATATCTTAGAGTTTTTTTCGGATTATTGTAGAAAGAATGGATTGACTTTTTTTCTTGGTTATGGAACGGCATTGGGGGCAGTCAGACATAGAGGGTTTATTCCATGGGATGATGATATAGACGTAATGATGCCAAGACCGGATTATGAAAGATTAATATCAATGTTTGATAATAGTACGGAAGATTATTTATTATTGGTTCATGCCAAGGACAAGCATTATTATTATCCATTTGCAAAGTTATGTGATAAAAAAACAATATTAGTTGAAGAACATTATTCGAATGATACTAATATGGGAATTTATATTGATATATTTCCACTGGATGGTAATGGAACAGAGCATACAGAGGCAAAAAAACATCTGAAAAAGTGTATTAAGACGCAGCAGAAATTAAATAATGCAATGGCAAAACATTTTTTTAGAAGTAATTCTAATTTTATAATAGAAATTATACGGTACTTGAGATATAGATTTTTGAAGTTGGTTGGTTCCGAATACTTTTTTAATAAGCTAGACTTATTTATAAAAAAATATAGTTATGATAACTCAAAATACATATCAAATAATTCATGGTGTACATATGCAGCCAGGGACTTATTTGAAAAAAGTATGTTTCAAAAATCTATGGATATTGAATTTGAGGGAAAACCGTATCCAATACCTGAAAATTATGACGTTTATCTATCATCTTTGTATGGAGAATATATGAAATTACCGCCAGAGGAGATGAGAATAAGCCATCATGATATGGTTGCCTATTATAGGGAGAGATAGAGTAGAGTTATCATGTGTAATTTGGTAAAAATAGGGAAAGAATTGTAATTGGTGAGGCTGGATAATGAGTAAATGGATATATTATAATCATGCGTTAAAACCTGATTTAGCTCCAAGTGAAACGGTAGATGAAGCGGATATTAACAAGGCTGGCTTCTGGAAAATGAGGGGGGGGGGTATTTCTTTATTTGCTTCTTGGGTAACAGATTTTGATTCTGACAGAGAAACCGCGTGGTGGTATTGTATCAAAGATACGCCATATGATATTTCTGCACTAAAAGCTAAAAGAAGGTATGAAATAAATAAGGGATTGAAAAATTTTACAGTAGAAATAATAAATCCTACCAAATATAAGAGAGAGCTGTTCGCAATTAATGTTGAGGCATATAAATCCTATCCTCCCCAGTATCGTCCTAAGATAAACGAGGATATTTTCTATGAAGGTATTAAACATTGGGAGTTTGACGTATTTGGAGCGTTTGAGAAAAACACAGGTGAGCTTAGAGGATATGCCTTGTTGAAAAAGCATAAAGTGAATATTGATTTTGGTACGCTTAGAGTAATGCCGGAGTATGAAAAACAAGGGATAAACGCGGCTTTAGTGGCATCTGTATGTGAGTATTATAACGATGATATTAAGAATGGAATGTATTTGAATGATGGAAGCCGTCCAATTATCCACGAAACTAATTTCCAAGAGTATTTAGAAAAATATTTTGGATTTAGAAAGGCATATTGTAAATTGCATGTTTGCTACAGATTTCCGGTTGGTCTTGCCGTACGAATTTTATATCCCGTACGAAATATCATTCATACAAAAAATCCGACTTTAAATAGAATGAAGAGTCTATTAAAAATGGAAGAGTATAAAAGAAAGAGCTGCAAATAGAATTTAGGAGTGCAGATTGTAGATATAGGAGAAAAAATGAACATAAAAAATAGAAAAAGTAACATTGAATTATTGCGGATTTTTGCTTGTATAGGCGTAATTATGCTTCATTTTATGGGGGGGGGGGTATAAGTTTGTTAAAGATTCTTCCATAAATACATTATTGTTGTATTATATCGAAGCTATTAGCATTTGTTCGGTTAATTTGTTTATGCTTATATCAGGTTATTTCTTGTGCAGTCGGGTTCAAAGTAGTAATAAAAAGTTAGTTCAACTATTGTCTCAATATTGGTTTGTTTCGATTGGAATGTATGTTGTTGGAATAATCATTAGAAAGAATAGTTTAGGAATAGCGGCATTAATCGAGATTATAATTCCTAAAAATTATTTTCTTGTTTTTTATATTATCGTTTATGTATTTTCCCCATATATTAACATAATGCTTGAACACTTGAATTGCAATGATAGGAAAAGGCTTCGAAATTTATTAATTGGGATATTTTCAATATATTCAACGGTGATAAATGTTTTGATGTGCTTCACTAATGTAAACGCAGAGAATATGAATCCAGTAAGCCGTAGTGGAGATTCATATGGATATTCCATAGTTCAATTTTTTATTATGTATCTATTGGGGGCATTATTGAGTAAAGAGGATCATTTTTATAAGAAAAGTAAAAGTATTATTTTATGGCAAAGTAATATATTGATAATTTTCGGTATTGCTGTATTTTTAGATTTTATGTTATTAAAAAGAGAATTTACATTAGATGTTGTTTGGGCATATTCTAATCCATTGATTATTTTTTCGTCAGTGCATATATTCAGAGCGTTCAGGGAGATAGAGATGGGATGTATAAAAGCAGTAAATTCTCTTGCAAGGGCAAGTTTTATGGTTTATTTAATTCATCCGTACATTTTGTCAATGTTAGATTTTTCATTTATAAAGAATTTTAATATTTTGCAATTACTGTTCGTTTTAATCATACTTTCAATTCTTACTTACTGTATTGGTTTTTTTGTATATATGATATGGGAACTTACAATACATAAGATGGAAATAATATTTGAAAAGAGGTTTGTTAGTGAAAAGAGACAATCGTGACTATGTGATTGATTGTATAAAATCATCAGCAATTATATTAATGGTTATAGGCCATTCTATACAACTGTTTAACGGTGAAGTATATCGTGGGGAAAAAGAGTTTTATGATAATATTTTATATAAAGTGATATATAGCTTTCATATGCCCCTTTTTATGTTGATGAGTGGGTATTTGTACTATTTCAGCAGGAAAAAGTATATTTCTTGTTTTAAAAATACGATTATCAAACTTAGTCAATATTTTGTACCAATACTTACCTTTGCCAGCATAAAAACGGTTTGGAATATAATTTCTTCTAATAAAGGTGGAAGCTTCAATATATTTCATTTACTTGTAGAAGAGGTATATAATATTTTTCATGTACTATGGTTTTTATGGGCGATAATTTATAGTATTCTCATCATTGAGCTTATTTATCTTGTCAGAAATAGAATGAATGTTAATATAGTTATAACAATCATATTATGTTTCTTTTTTATGACGCCTGATCTTCTGATGGGAAATGTCTACAAATATACAATTTTGTATTTTGGTATAGGTTATGAGATGAATAGAAAACAATTATTTAAAGAAATGAAAACTCAGAAGAAAACCTTGTTTGTAGGAGGCGCAGTATGGGTGTTGCTAATTCTTTTATATGAAAGAAAGCATTATATTTATGTGTCTGGATTTAGTTTGATAAACAGTGAATATGGCATGATAGAACAATTTATAATCGACATTTTTAGATGGGGAATTGGTTTAGCTGGAGCGCTTTCGGTTTGGGGCGGTTTTCAGTTATTTTTTTCATATAAACAGAGAAAAATAGCTGATAGTATAGGAAGGATTATGAATTTTATAGGAAGTAATACTTTAATTATTTATAGTTTTTCTACAGAGATCTTTAATGAAATAATGGCTGAATTAACAGAGGAATGTACTTTTAGTTATATTCGTACATTCGTTCTGGGAGTTGGTGTCATAATTATTTGTCTGATTATTTCTTATATATTGGGATGCCGTTATATGAGACCTTTTAGAAAGGCATTGACTGGACGATCCGGATAAGGGGTTAAGCATATTGTATATTTTTGAGATGATTATTAATAAAAGGAGAGTTTTGAATATGAAAAGAGTTATTACATATGGAACATTTGATTTACTCCATTATGGCCATATTAATCTTTTAAAAAGAGCAAAGGCATTAGGAGAGTATCTTGTCGTTGTGGTTTCCTCTGATGAATTTAATTGGAAGGAGAAGCATAAGAAGACATATTTTAATTATGAGCAGAGAAAACAGTTGTTGGAATCCATAAGGTATGTAGATTTGGTTATACCAGAGGAAAGTTGGCAGCAAAAACGAACAGATATGCATGAGTATCATATAGATACATTTGTAATGGGAGACGATTGGAGAGGGAAATTTGATTTTTTACAGGAAGAAGGAGTTGAGGTGGTGTATTTGCCTAGAACACCTGAAATCAGCAGCAGCCAGATTAAAAAAGATTTGTATGATGCAAATTCCGTGGAGGGCAAAAGCAAAACAAGCCATGAAGATATAAATACAGATCCACAATCGTATATGTAATAAAGTTAGGAACCTCCCTGTCAAGGACTAAAACTTTTTTTATTTTTCCATTTCAGGAATATGACGACCTCCAAGTGAGAATCATTTTACTATACAAAGATTCAAATTAATTTATCTGGTAGGAGGACTCTGATTATGGCACAGGGAAAAGTAGAAATATGCGGGGTAAATACGGCAAAGCTCCCGGTCCTTAAGGAAGAAGAGAAGGAAGCGCTGATTGCCCGAATTAAGGCGGGTGATGCCGAGGCGAAAGAAGAATACATTAAGGGTAATCTCCGGCTTGTGCTAAGTGTAATCAAACGTTTCGGGGCGAGCAATGAGAACCCGGATGATTTGTTTCAGATTGGATGTATCGGCCTCATTAAGGCAATCAATAATTTTAATACAGAACTTGATGTAAAATTCTCTACTTATGCCGTCCCTATGATTATCGGTGAGATCAGGCGTTATATGAGGGACAACAATTCCATCCGTGTCAGCCGTTCGCTGCGGGATACCGCGTATAAAGCCATTTATGCCAAGGAAAATTATGTGAAACGGAATCTGAAGGAGCCGACTGTTCAGGAGATTGCGGAAGAAATCGGGATTTCCAAGGAGGATATTGTGTTTGCGTTGGATGCAATCCAGGTGCCTATGAGTCTCCAGGAGCCTGTGTACAATGACGGCGGAGACGCTCTTTATGTGATGGATCAGATTAGTGATACCAAGAATAAAGAAGAAAAATGGGTGGAGGATCTGTCGTTAGAAGCCGCCATGGAGCATCTGGGCGAGCGGGAGCGGTATATCATCAAACTTCGCTTTTTTGAAGGAAAAACCCAGATGGAGGTAGCAGAGCAGATACAGATTTCTCAGGCTCAGGTCAGCCGATTGGAGAAAAATGCCCTTCGTGTGATGCGGCAGTATCTTTCTTAACCGATATATAGATACGGTCGATAAAAAGACATTACTGGCATAAGACTATTATTCGTCTTATTTACCGCCTCTTTACATCTGTAGCCATTTGGAGTACAGGTTTGGATTTGCTTGAAAAAAAGCAGTTTTTTTAGTATAATGAGACCGTGACAGGAGTAATGTAAAAGATGCAGATGTGTTTGCCGACATATTCAATTACTATATTTATGGCGGGCGGCAAGTAATCCTTCCGGAACAGCTCACGGAGCGTGATTCAACTAAAATTGCACTGCTATATGGTGCGGAGGGCGCTGTGGTTCCTGTACAAAAATTTCGAGATGTGCAGAAACTATATGCAGCAATGACGGATGGGAAGATGGAGTATGTCCTTTACGGCGCAGAAAATCAGGCGGAGATTCATCATGCTATGGCTGTGAAGAACAACCTCTATGATGCGCTGGAGTACGCAGGGCAGGTGGAAGAGGCGGCAAAGTCACACCGGAAGGAAATGAAGCAGAAAAAGAAGCAGGGGAAGGCGTCTGTTGAAGAAGGCAAGAAAACACCAAACTCAGGTGAATTTTTAAGTGGTTTTTGGGCGGAAGATAAACTGATACCATCCATCACGGTGACTATATTTTTTGGCTCGGAAGAATGGGATGGGCCGTTAAGCTTGTTTGATATGATGGAGGTGTCAGACCCGAATGTGCTTGCCTGTATGGATAATTACCATGTGCGGCTGATTGCCCCGGCGCAGATGCCGGATGAGGAGATCATGAAATTTCAGTCCAGCCTGCGGGAGGTCATGTTATTCATCAAGTATTCAAAGGACAGGGAAAACTTAGGCAGGGTACTAGAAGTCAATGAGAAGCGTTTTAGGGAAGTGGAGCGCAGGGCGGCAGATGTGATTGAGGTAATCACAAAGTCAGGCATAAAATATGAGGAAGAGGAAGAGGTGGTTAATGTGTGCCAGGCGATTCAGGAAATGAGGTCAGAGTCAGAGTCACAGGGGAGATTGATGCAGGCAAAAGAAGATGCAAAAAACTTCTATCAATTGGGAGTGGATGTCGAAAAAATTGCCCAAGGCGTAGGGTATGCTGTGGAAACGGTAAAGGGATGGCTTGGGCTTCCTGATGATACCAAGTAAGGTGTACCACATTCAAATACAATAGAAAAAGCACATTGCAATAATATTTTATCCTAAGGTAGAGCATATAGGAACTGAAAATCTATATGCTCTATTTTTTTGCCATATTTAAGGAGGAAATACCAGCGAGAATATTTAAAACACGAACAGGGTAAGCCAAGAAAGCAAGCGTAACAGAATATCCGAACAAATCCCTTCTTGCATTTTCACATTGTCTATACTATGATTAGATCATGGAGGGTATTTACGTTATGAATGCATGCATATTTGACTTAGACGGAACACTGACAGACACGCTGGCTTCTCTCACCTACTCGGTAAACGAGACATTAAAGGAGATGGGGCTTTCGCCTATTACAGCGGAACAATGCCGAAGCTTCGTAGGCAACGGCGCCAGAGTTCTGATTGAAAAGGCTCTGGCAGCGGTTGGACTGCCGGACAAAAGCAGGCTTTTAGAGGGAATGGAGATTTATGGACGCATATTTGACGCCAACTGTACATATCTTGTAACACCCTATGAAGGCGTCAGGGACATGTTAGTGAAAATGAAAGAGCAGGGAATGAAGCTAGGGGTTCTGTCCAATAAACCCCACCGGCAGACGGTAAAGGTAGTCAGGGAGATCTTTGGCGAGGGTATGTTTGACTGTGTACAGGGGCAGCAGGAGGGCATTGCGAGAAAACCAGATCCGGAAGGAGTTTATCGCTTAATGGACGCGCTTAAGGTTTCAAAAGAGGAATGTCTGTATGTGGGCGATTCTGAGGTAGATATCCAGACAGGGAAGAATGCCGGGGTAAGGACGATTGGCGTGGCATGGGGATTCAGAACCAGAGAAATCTTAGAAGCGGCAGGGGCAGAAATGATTATTGATACGCCTGTAGAACTAATGGGCGCCAGGAATTTATAAGCAAGAAAGGAAGAAAGAATATGTATGAGTATGATGAAGATTGCCTGAAAACATTCATTAAAAAGCAGGGACAGTTATTCGATGAGCCGGTAGCGGAGACTTTAGAGGAAGCGGAGGCATTTCTAGAGGATTGTATGGCGGTTGTAGTGGACAGTCTTAAGGAGGTGAAGGAGTTTCTGGAAGAAGAAGGCGTTGATGTGGAAGGGATATCTGCCGAGGAGCTGGAGGAAGCGTCAGAAGTGTTCGCACTTCCGGGCGGAAGATATTTGATTGTAGAAGGTTAGTGTACTGACACGTTTACTCTTAGCCAAATAGCTTATCTGAATTTCAAAATAGTATAAAAAAGGCCGTAACTACTTGGTAGTTTCGGCTTTTTTCAGCGCTTCTTCGATTGCATTGATGATAACCTGTGAGGTATAAGGATTATCTTCAGAATACTGGATATTTTCCAATGACTGATGTTCGTATACCTGCTCAGCAATATCCTCAATCGCCGGCTGGATTAATGGAAACATGGTGGCCACGGTTTCATCCAGGTTAGAGAAACGGATGGAGTTGATGTGGGATTCATCCACAGTGACCTCTACCTCCAGCGCAGTATTATTGAGGGTGACTGTAGAAGTGTAGACCCCTGGCAGGTATTGTTCTTCGTTGCTTTTGACCTCTTTATTCTTAGGAAGGAACATGAACAGCAGCAGTATGATTAACAGAATTGCTAGAGTAGCAAATACCACTGTGTAGATAATCTCCTTCATATGCAATACGACTATTTTTGTTCTGGAACTCATAAACTGCCTCCTGTATTGGGTATGATATTTGGTTTTCTATAATGTATGAGAAAAGAAGGAAAATTATTCATTTCTTTTTGCGTGACAAATGAAACTCCTTCTTGTATAATAGGAAATCGAGGTGAGGAAAAGATGTTTATCATTGCAGGGCTTGGGAATCCCACGCTACAGTACGAGGGTACCAGGCATAATGTAGGTTTTGAAGTCATAGATGCCCTTGCGGACAAATATAATATTTCTGTGAACGTCAGAAAAAATCGGGCATATATCGGAAAAGGAATGGTCAACGGCAGAAATATAATCCTGGCTAAACCACAGACATATATGAATCTTAGCGGAGAGAGTATTCGAGGGCTTGCAGATTATTATAAAATAGAGCCAGAGGATGAACTACTGGTAATCTATGACGATGTGAGCCTGGATGTGGGACAGCTCCGTGTCCGAAAGAAGGGAAGCGCAGGCGGACATAATGGGATCAAGAATATTATTTCCAATCTTGGAACAGAAGTATTTCCCCGAATTAAAGTAGGAGTGGGCGAGAAGCCTAGAAACTATGAGTTGGCGGATTATGTGCTGGGACATTTTTCCAAGGCGGAGAGGGAGCTGATGGAGGAAGGGTACAAGCGGGCAATCTGTGCCGTTGAAACAATTCTTGAGAAAGGTATCGAGCCTGCCATGAATACATTTAACAGGAAAGTGAAAACTGTAAAGGCAGAGGAAGAAGTGTTGTAGCAGGCGGTTATGAATGTGTAGGGCGAAAAAGGAAAGCCTTAAGGAGGAAGCAGAGGATGCAAGCCTTAGTCGGGCCATTAAATGAGTTGGCGGAGTTTGAGGAACTCCATAAGAATCGGACGAAAGAACGGGGAATGATACGTCTCTGCGGGTGCGTCAATTCCCAGAAGACACATATGATGTATGCGCTGAGCGATGGCTTGAAATATAAAGTCATCGCCTGTTCCAGTGAGCTTAAGGCAAAACAAATCTATGAAGAATACCATTTTCTTGACCCGCAGACATACCTGTATCCTGCGAAGGATTTGTTATTCTATCAGGCGGACCTTCGCAGCAAGGAGCTGCTTAGGCAGCGTATGGAGGTTATTCAGGCGTTAGAGGAAGGAAAGCCTATGACGGTTGTAACAAGCTTCGATGCTTTTCTGGACTCACTGGTTCCAAAAGAGGTAATCGGGGAGAGATTTCTCCATATTAAAAATGACAGCGCTCTTGACCTTGGGGAAATGCAGCAGCGGCTTACAGACCTTGGGTACGACAGAGAGGTACAGCTTGAGGGATTTGGACAGTTTGCCGTTCGAGGCGGGATTTTGGATGTGTATCCGCTGACAGAGGAACTTCCAGTGCGTATTGAGATGTGGGGGGATGAGGTGGATTCCATCCGAACCTTTGATGTGGAGACGCAGAGATCTATCGAGAATCTTACTGAGATTTCCATCTGTCCGGCCATTGAGTTTCCTCAGGAAGGGGAACGGCGGGTGTCGTTTTTGGACTATTTTCCTGTGGACGAGACGATACTGTTTCTGGATGAACCTGTAAGGCTAATGGAGAAGGGGCAGGGCGTTGAAGAGGAATTTATAGAAGCTCAGAAGAAACGGGTGGAGAATGGATATGAGATGACGGACGGGGAGGTAAAACTCTTTGGCACAGAAGAGATTCTGCACAAAATCAACGACTACAGCAGTATTGGTTTTTTTGCGCTGGATATGAGATGCAAAGTTTTGGAGACTAGAGGTTCCATAAGTTTGCAGACCAAGACCGTCAATCCCTATAACAGCAGTTTCGATATGCTGACCCGCGATTTGAAGCGTCTTAAAAGGAATGGATACCGGGTGGTGCTTCTTTCCGGATCAAGGACCAGGGCCAAGCGTCTGGCGGAGGACTTAAGAGATTACAGTTTAAGCAGTTTTTACAGCGATGATTTGAACCGTGAGGCAGCGCCAGGCGAGATAATGACGGCCTATGGACATGTGGCCGCAGGGTATGAATATCCGATGATAAAATATACGGTGATCTCGGAGACTGACATTTTCGGGAAGGTGAAGAAGAAAAAGAAGCGTAAGCTCTATGAAGGACGAAAAATTCAGGAGTTTTCTGAGCTGAAACCGGGAGACTATGTGGTTCATGAGAATCATGGACTGGGCATCTATCAGGGGATTGAGAAGATAGAGGTAGATAAGATTTCTAAGGATTATATGAAGATTTCTTATGACAAGGGCGGCAACCTATACATTCCGGCCACACAGCTTGACTTAATACAGAAATATGCAAACGCTGATGCCAAGAAACCGAAGTTGAACCGCCTTGGGACGCAGGAGTGGAACCGGACGAAAACACGGGTTCGGGGGGCGGTCAGGGAGATTGCCAGGGATCTGGTGAAACTGTATGCCGCAAGGCAGAAGCAGGAAGGCTATGTGTACGGAGAGGATACAGTTTGGCAGAAGGAATTTGAGGAAATGTTTCCTTTTGAGGAGACGGAGGATCAGCTTCTTGCTATCGAGGCGGTAAAGCGGGATATGCAGAGCAAAAAGATTATGGATCGTCTAATCTGCGGGGATGTGGGCTTCGGAAAGACAGAGATTGCGATTCGGGCGGCATTCAAGGCAGTACAGGAGGATAAGCAGGTAGTATACCTTGTTCCGACCACGATCTTGGCGCAGCAGCATTATAATACATTTTTACAGCGGATGAAGGATTTCCCTGTAAGGGTGGACTTGATGTGCCGGTTTCGGACGCCTGCGCAGCAGAAGAAAACCGTGGAGGATACGAAGCGGGGGCTGGTGGATATCGTAATCGGCACCCACAGGGTTTTAGGAAACGATTTGAAATTCAAAGATCTTGGTCTTTTGATTATTGATGAAGAGCAGCGTTTCGGGGTGCAGCATAAGGAGAAGATTAAGCAGCTTAAGGAAAATATAGACGTGTTGACCCTGACGGCGACGCCCATTCCGCGGACACTTCACATGAGCCTCATTGGAATACGGGATATGAGCGTCTTAGAAGAGGCTCCCAATGACCGTATGCCGATTCAGACGTATGTAATGGAATATAACGATGAGATGGTGAGGGAAGCGATTGAACGGGAATGTGCAAGGCAGGGACAGGTTTACTATGTATATAACCGAGTGGAAGATATTGCGGAGGTTACGGCGCACATTCAGAAGCTGGTTCCGGAGGTTTCCGTAGAATTTGCCCACGGTCAGATGAAGGAGCACCAGCTTGAGAAGATTATGTATGAATTTATTAACGGAGAAATAGACGTGCTGGTGTCTACCACCATTATCGAGACGGGGCTTGATATTTCCAATGTCAATACCATGATTATCCACGATTCGGACCGTCTGGGGCTGTCACAGCTCTATCAGTTACGGGGAAGAGTGGGGCGCTCTAACCGAATGGCATATGCATTTTTGCTGTACCGAAGAGACAAAATGTTGAAGGAGATTGCGGAGAAACGTCTGGCTGCTATCCGTGAGTTTACGGACCTAGGTTCCGGATTCAAGATTGCTATGCGTGATTTGGAAATCCGCGGTGCAGGCAATCTTCTGGGAGCGGAGCAGCATGGCAACATGGAGGCTGTGGGATACGATATGTACTGTAAGATGCTTAACGAGGCTGTACGGCACATGAAAGGTGAGATAGAGGAAGAGACGTTTGTGACCACACTTGACCTGAATGTGGATGCATTTATCCCAGACTCCTATATCCCCAATGAGTATCAGAAATTGGATATCTATAAGCGGATTGCCGCCATTGAAAATGAGGAAGAGAAGGAAGATATGACGGAAGAGCTTACAGACCGTTTTGGGGATATTCCAAAGAAGGTGGAAAAGCTCTTGGATGCGGCGGGATTAAAAGCGTTGGCCCACAGCATCTATGTCACTTCTGTGGAGCAGAAAGGTGAGACCTACTACTTTACCATGTATGAGAGAGCAAAGATACAGCCAGGAAAGATTCCTGGGTTGATTCAAGAATTTCGAGGAGATCTGACTCTTAAGACAGACGGTGCAAGTCCTTGCTTTATCTATGAGAGAAAAGGCAGGATGCGCAGAGAAAAAGGGACAGACGCTCTAACAGTTGTGAAAAATGTGTTAATTGCCATGAAGGGATTGATTGAGTCGTAAAAAAGGGATATAATGGGGAAGTATGTTGATTCCTGCCTGAGGGCGGAGGACACATATTTTAAGGGATGATACGAAGGAGGTTTATAGAGATGAAGAAGAAGCTTTTAATGCTGATGCTTGCAGGGATGCTGAGCGTTGTTTCCCTCGCAGGATGCAGCTCATTTAAAGAGGACGAAGTGGTAGTGACAGTGGGAGATCAGAAGATTACGGCTGATATTGCGAATTTTTATGCAAGGTATGTGCAGGCTCAGTATGAGACTTACTATTCGGCATATTTAGGAGAGAATATGTGGGATAGTGAAGCTACAAAAGGCGAAAGCTATGAGGAGTTTGTGAAAAATTCAGTTCTTGAGAATCTAGAGGATATGATCCTTTTAGAAGAGCACATGAAGGAGTATGAGGTGTCTCTTTCTGATGAAGAGAAGAATGTGGTGGAAAAGGCTGCGAAGAAGTTCGATAATGTAAATGCTTTAGAGGACAAGGAGAAGGTGTCCGGATCTGAGAAAACGGTAAAGCGTGTCATGACACTGATGGCCATTCAGAAGAAGATGCAGGCCAAGATTGAGGAAGGCGCGGATACGGAGGTGTCAGACGATGAAGCGGCACAGAAGAGCATGCAGTATGTAACATTTTCCTATAAGACGGAGGATGAGGACGGTAAGTCCAAGGATATGACGGACGAAGAAAAGAAAGAGGTTCAAAAGAAAGCGGAGGAATTTGCCAAAGGCGCGAAAGAGGCGAAGGATTTTGAAGCCTATGCTAAGGAACAGGAGCAGGAGGTACAGAAGGGAACTTTTGATTCCGAGACAACGGCTCCGGCAGAGGATCTCATCAAGGAGGCGGACAAGCTGAAAGAGGGTGAAGTGACCGGTGTTGTAAAGACGGATTATGGCTGCTATGTGGCTAAGGTGACGAGCCTGCTTGACCGTGAGGCGACGGACGCCAGGAAAGATACCATTGTGAACGAGAGAAAGCAGGAGTTGTATACCAATACCTGTAAAGAGTGGCGGGAGAAAGCAGAGATTCATTTGGATAAGGATGTTTGGAAGAAGATTGATTTCAAGAGTTTAAAGGTTACGATGCGGGAAGAGGTCAAGGATCCTTATGCAGACGACGTGGAGACGGATGACGTAGCAGATGCTAAGAAAGAGGCGGAAGAAAACGCAGAGTAGGTGATCATAAAAAGGAAAGCTTATCTGTCTTGATTTTGACAGACAGAGCTTTCCTTTTTTCATAGCATTTAACCTTGTTAGACCGAAGCATGCCGGCTCCTTAACAGGCAAGGAGTGATTACTGCATGAAAGACGTGAGGATTTCATTGACTAATTTGCCGTCAGCTTTGCCTTTGACTTTTGGCATTAAGACCTTCATGATTTTGCCTTTGTCCTTGGAGGTCGGCGTCTCGACACCTACCTCTTTTAAGGTAGAGGAAATGATATTTCGGATCTCTGCTTCGTCCATCATTTTCGGGGCGTACTGCTCTAATACGGCGAGACGTTTGTTGCAGTCTTCGATAATCTCTGTGCGGTCGGCAGGAGTCATCTCCAACGTTTCTTTCGTCTGCTTGATTTCTTTCAGGATTACCTGAGTCTCTTCTTCTTCAGTCAGGTCCTCCCGTTTGTCGATTGCTTTATTCTTAAGGGCGGCAAGCAGCATTGACAACGTTTCCTTGGTTTCTTTGTCACCGGCTTTCATAGCTTTCACCATATCGCCGCGAACTTCTTCGATTTTACTCATATGAATCCCTCCTAGTATTTTAATCGTTGTTTTTGTTCCTCACTATTATACAGAAGTGGGGATAAAATATCCAGTAAAATATTTTCCGTAGTCATTCAATCATGAAATTGCCGGATTCACGCAAGATCTATTGAATCCTCTATAGAAGTTTGTTACCATAGGTTCAACAGAAAGGAAGTGAACATATGGTGATGCAGGACAGTTATATCACGATTGCCTGGCTAGGGCTTCTGATTATTCTGCTGATTATCGAGATCATCACTGTGGGGCTTACGAGTATCTGGGCGGCTGGCGGCGCGCTGGCGGCGCTGGTTCTGAACATTCTGGGACTTTCCCTGGTGTGGCAGGTCATCGCATTCTTTGTCATAACCTTTGTACTTCTCATTTTTACCAGGCCGTTTGCGGTGCGGTTTATCAACACGCAGCGGGAGAAGACGAATTATGAGGGGATAATAGGTAAGACGATTC
>BLMJ01000227.1 GCA_011960625.1 Lachnospiraceae bacterium
ATTCCAGACTTTACTAGGGGTTACGGGTTCCGGCAAGACATTTACGATGGCGAATGTCATTCAGGAATTGCAGAAGCCGACGCTGGTCATCGCCCACAACAAGACGCTTGCGGCGCAGCTATACGGAGAATTCAAGGAGATGTTCCCTGAGAATGCGGTGGAGTATTTTGTGTCCTACTACGACTACTACCAACCCGAGGCCTACGTCCCATCCTCCGATACCTACATCGCCAAGGACTCATCCATCAACGATGAGATAGACAAGCTCCGCCACTCCGCCACAGCGGCGCTATCCGAACGCCGGGATGTAATCATCGTAGCCAGCGTATCCTGCATCTACGGACTTGGTTCCCCCATAGATTACCAGAACATGGTAATATCTCTGCGTCCAGGAATGATAAAAGACAGGGATGAGGTAATCAAGAAGTTAATCGAGATTCAGTACGATCGCAACGAGATGGATTTTAAGCGCGGTACTTTCCGAGTCCATGGAGATGTATTGGAGATTATTCCTGCAATCTATGAAAGTTTGGGATACCGGATAGAATTTTTCGGAGATGAAGTAGATCGTATTACGGAGATTGATATCTTAACTGGGGAGATCAAGAATGAATTGAACCATGTCGCCATCTTCCCAGCGTCTCACTATGTAGTATCCAAAGAGAGTCTGGAGCGGGCAATTAAAGAGATTGAGGTTGAATTAGAGAAGCAGGTCAAGTACTTTAAAAGTGAAGGGAAACTGTTGGAGGCTCAGAGGATAGCAGAGCGGACGAATTTCGACATAGAGATGATGCGGGAGACTGGCTTCTGTTCAGGAATTGAGAACTATTCAAGGCACCTGACCGGTCTTGCAAAAGGACAGCCGCCGCATACGCTGATTGATTATTTCCCGGATGATTTTATCATGATGATTGATGAATCCCATAAAACTGTGCCGCAGATTGGAGGCATGTATCATGGAGACCAGTCGAGGAAAACAACATTGGTAGAATATGGTTTCCGTCTTCCATCTGCAAAAGATAACCGCCCCTTGAATTTTGAAGAATTTGAAGGTAAGATTGACCAGGTAATGTTCGTCTCTGCTACCCCGGGACCATATGAAGAGCAGCATGAACTGTTGAGGGCGGAGCAGGTAATTCGTCCAACAGGACTTCTTGATCCAGAGGTTGAGGTGCGTCCTGTGGAAGGCCAGATTGACGATCTAGTAGGAGAAGTGAATAAGGAGATTAACAAGAAGAATAAGGTGCTGATTACAACGCTGACGAAGCGTATGGCAGAAGATCTTACAGATTATATGCGTGAGGTAGGAATCCGCGTTCGCTATCTCCACTCAGATATTGATACTCTAGAGCGGACAGAGATTGTCCGAGATATGCGATTGGATGTTTTCGATGTATTGATAGGAATCAACCTGCTACGTGAAGGGTTGGATATACCAGAGATAACCCTTGTAGCGATTTTAGATGCTGATAAAGAAGGCTTCCTGCGTTCGGAAACTTCTTTGATTCAGACAATTGGGCGTGCAGCGCGTAATGCAGAAGGCCATGTGATTATGTATGCCGATACAATCACGGATTCTATGCGCCTTGCGATTGAGGAGACTGAGAGACGACGTAAAGTCCAGATGCATTATAATGAAGAACATGGTATTACACCTCAGACCATAAAGAAGAGTGTGCGTGATCTGATTGCAGTATCAAAGAAGGTTGCTGCGGAAGAACTTCGGATGGAAAAAGACCCAGAATCTATGAGTCAGAAAGAGCTGGAAAAATTGATTCAGGATCTTACAAAACAGATGAAAAAGGCAGCAGCAGAACTGAACTTTGAGATGGCGGCAGAACTGAGGGATAAGCTAGTAGAATTGAAGAAAGTGTTGAATGATTTATAAAGTTGTAGTCTATCTGCCCAACAGTGCATGCAATATAGATTAAGGGCGAAAGCCTGCCCGTCTGAAGGTTAAATCCACGGTATGTCCTTCTGATATACTCCAAGGGTCAGGCTTTTCGTCCTGCCAGGCCAGTATTCGGATATGCCGTACAGCTTTGATTACTAATACGGTCAGTACACTAGTGTAGTGCCTGAATATAATGTAGACACTACACTAGAATGAAAGATGTAGTTTACACGTTGAGGAAGGATAAAATATGGCAAAGAAAAAGGATAACAAACAATATATCAGAATCAGAGGTGCCAATGAGCACAATCTGAAAAACATCGACCTGGATATACCACGGGATGAACTGGTTGTCCTGACTGGACTAAGCGGGTCAGGCAAGTCCTCTCTTGCTTTCGATACTATTTATGCGGAGGGGCAGAGAAGATACATGGAATCATTGTCTTCTTATGCCCGACAGTTTCTAGGACAGATGGAGAAACCGGATGTCGAAAGTATTGAAGGACTTTCGCCGGCAATATCGATTGACCAGAAATCTACGAATCGTAACCCAAGATCTACTGTGGGGACAGTGACGGAGATATACGATTATTTCCGTCTGCTTTATGCTAGAATTGGAATACCTCACTGCCCTAAGTGCGGGAAGGAGATTAGGAAGCAGACGGTAGACCAGATGGTAGATCAGATCATGGAGCTGCCAGAGAGGACGAAGATTCAGCTTTTGGCCCCGGTGGTTCGGGGCAGAAAGGGAACCCATGCAAAGCTATTTGAACAGGCTAAGAAGAGTGGGTATGTCCGCGTACGGGTGGACGGCAATCTCTATGAGCTGTCGGAGGAAATAGTCTTAGATAAAAATATCAAGCACAATATAGATATTATTGTTGATCGATTGATGATTAAAGAAGGTATTGAGAAGAGATTGACGGACTCCATCGAAACAGTTCTTGGACTGGCAGAGGGATTGCTGACTGTGGATGTCATAGACGGAGAGACTTTTCATTTCAGCCAGAGCTTTTCCTGTCCGGACTGTGGGATTAGTATCGAGGAGATAGAGCCCAGAAGCTTTTCCTTCAACAATCCATTTGGAGCATGTCCAGAATGTTTTGGCTTGGGATATAAGATGGAATTTGATGAAGATCTGATAATTCCAGATAAGAGCCTGAGCATTATGGAGGGTGCTATTACGGTTATGGGATGGCAGTCCTGCAATGATAAGAAGAGTTTTTCTTATGCGATTTTAGATGCACTGTGCAGAGAGTATCATTTTTCCCTGGATATGCCGTTTAAGGATTATCCGAAAAAAATTCATGATGTGTTGATCCATGGTACGGATGGTAAGGAGGTGAGAGTCTATTACCGAGGTCAGCGTGGAGAAGGTGTGTATGATGTGGCATTTGAAGGGCTGGTTCGTAATGTGGAGCGGCGTTACCGAGAGACTTCTTCGGAATACTCTAAGGCAGAATATGAGGAATTTATGCGGGTTACCCCTTGTCATGAGTGCAAAGGACAGCGATTGAAGCCAGGTGCCCTTGCAGGCAATAAAAATCCCCCCAAACTTGAAACAGGTTTGGAG
>BLMJ01000228.1 GCA_011960625.1 Lachnospiraceae bacterium
ACAAAAATGGCAGCCTTCGGGAATCTTCGACAAAGAGGGTACAGAACCGGGAATTGTTGAAAGATGTTCTCCCCTTGCCACGCCCAGATGGGGAATACATGCAAGAAGCCCCTTAGTATATGGATGCCGGGGATTTTCAAACAGCTCCTCTGTAGACGCCTCTTCCACCACCTGTCCCAGATACATGACTCTGACACTATGGCACAGTTGGGACACTGCCCCCATGTCATGTGTAATAAACAACACGGACATCCCTAATTTTTCATTCAATTCGCGGATTAGATGCAGAATCTGCTCCTGTATCGTTACATCCAGAGCTGTGGTCGGCTCATCGGCAATCAAAAGCTTTGGCTCGCACGCCAGCGCCATAGCAATCATCACTCTCTGCTGCATACCTCCGGATAATTCATAGGGATATTGCCGCATACAATTATTGGGATTCGGAATCCCTGTAACCTTAAGCATCCGGACTGCCTGTTCTTTTGCTTCTTCTTTTGACATCTTTTTATGAAGAAGCAATACTTCGCTTAGCTGGTTTCCGACCGTATGTACCGGACTTAGCGAGGTCAGGGGATCCTGAAAGATAACCGAAATACGGTTTCCCCTGATATCCCGCATCTTTGCCAACGGCTGCTTTAACAGGTCTGTTCCTTCAAAAAGTATCTCGCCTTCATAGCGGACCGCCGTATCATAATCCCTTAGCCTTAAAATCGATTGTGACATGACGCTTTTTCCGGAGCCGGATTCCCCCACCACTCCTGTAATCTCCCCTGCTTGGATGTTAAGGTTCACACCGTCAACGGCAGGCAGCCACTTCCTGCGAACCGGAAACAACACCCGAAGCCCTTTGATCTCAAGCATGGGCTTCTGTTCCATCTCTTTCTTATCGTTCTCCTTCATCACCGTTTTGCCCCTCCCTTAGTTCTTGGATCCATAAAGTCTCTAAGCCCGTCGCCAAGGAGGTTCAGGCTCAGCACGCACAAAACAACCGCAACCCCCGGGAAAATCATAGTCCAAGGCGCCTTAGATATCACCTGTTTGCTTGCCTGAAGCATGTTTCCCCAGCTTGCCGCCGGCGCAGGGACACCGGCCCCTAAAAAACTTAAAGACGCTTCCGAGATGATTGCCTGTGCAAAGATAAAGGAAGCCTGGACAGTCAGGGGTGAAATGACGCCTGGCAGGATTAATTTCCATAAAATACGGAAATCACTGAAGCCTTGTACTTTTGCCGCTTCCACGTATGTCTGTTCCCGAATGACCATAGCGCTTGCCCGAACCGTCCTTGCCACGCTTGGCGTATACACAATTGTAAGCGCAAGGATAACATTCCAGCTTGACGTCCCTAATGCCGCTATTAACGCAATGGCAAGAAGGATTCCGGGAATGGCAATCAACCCGTCGCAAATCCGCATTAGAAGCTGATCCAAAATTCTGAAATAACTGGCATAAAGCCCAAAGAAAATCCCTAAGATACAGGAAAAAACAGCAACGCTGCCGCCCACCCACAAGGACACTCTTGCCCCGTACATGATACGGGTAAAAAGATCTC
>BLMJ01000229.1 GCA_011960625.1 Lachnospiraceae bacterium
AGCGTGTGCGTGTCCTTGATGTAAACCGAATGCTTCGGGCGTGCTGTCTATCTTTAATTCAAGAATGATCGCATCAACATGACGACGTTCCGGATAAAAAACAAAATCAACAAACCCCTTTCCCTCTTTATCTTCTCGTTCTACGCGGTATTTATCTCGCGCAGACAGATAAACCAGATTAACTACGGCTGATAATTCTGTCTCATTATTATATTCAAAAATAGGGGACTCCGTATTATGCACAAACTCCAATATTTCTGTCATTGTATCCGTGTCATGACTAAGTGTAGCCCGCAACATTCTTTCGGATTCCTTAGCTAAACGATATACATAGCTAAGCCGCTCGTTTGACAGCAATAACTGATTAAATTACTCCATTAGCTCCCTGTTTGGAATAAATACCTCTCCATCCTCATAGGTGAGAAGTTCGTAAATGACCATCGCTGAATAAATCTGCGCCTTTGTGTTTAATTCTTTATCAATAGCAATTTGCGGTTAAGCCCATTCTGAAAACGGTTAATATATGACGTATAGTTCTCACAGTCTCTTGGCATTCGGCTGAAATCAATGAAAAATATATTGTGCGTGTTAGGTGCGCCGTATATTTTTTATCCTTCAATATTGTCAGATTATGAAATAATTCTTCTGCGTCTGATGCTTTGCATAAAAATGCTCCAACTATATTAGCCATAACGCTTTTTCCAAAACGTCTTGGTCTCGTAATACAGTAATAGCGGTCTTCAGTGCCAAATACAGGGATTAATTCACCTAGCAAGTCAGATTTATCTACAAAATATACTCCGGCTCTTGCTGCCTTGTATGCTTCAAAAGGTACAGGACTATTTAAAAACATTCCCATATTTGAAAACCTCCTGATTTTACAACTTATTTAAATGTATTAGTATATCTTACTTGCCATAATATCATATTTATTTTAGTTTTTGTATGCATATATAGAATTTTGACGGCAATCCTATAGAAAATCTTATTTAAAAAATCTAATCTTTCCAATCAAAGGCAATTCCTTCCTATCACCCTTACAAGCAGACACAATTCCCATCACCATCAGGATAAAGAATACCAACCCTAGTATATCAAATATCCAGGAAAACATCCCTCCGCCGAAATGTATAATCGAATGTAACCCCCACACCCAATCACCTTCTAAGAGATCTACCAAGGAAGATAACAGGAGAAGCATTAACCCCTGATTCACATGATGCTTGACATACCAGGACCGCTTATCTCCTGCAAGAAGCGGTATCAACACCAGAATCCCCAAGTAAGACAGCACACCCATAACTTTGTTCTGGCGTACCTCAGCTTGGTCAAAAAAGTTCACCGAGTTATATGGCTGCGCCTCATATCCATTCTGCTGATATCCTCCCGACTGGCCATATCCTCCTGACTGATATCCCTGTTGATTCCCCTGTCCATAACTCTGCTGACCATATGTATAGCCCTGAGTGCTGCCCTGTCCATGCTCCGTATAACTTCCGCTGCCATAGTCGTTTTTGGAATAACTTCCAGATACATTCGGTATCTGCGCACCGCACTGCGGGCATACCATAATTCCATCCTCCACCTTTGCACCACATTTCACACAATAAGCCATCTTTCTGCCCCTTCCTCTATTAGAATAATTCTATTGTATTCCCAGTACGCCCGTTGCGCAATCTCTTTCTGAAATCTTAAGAAAAAAGGCTCAATCATCCAGCCCTAAGATCTCCGCTAACACCTCCACAATAATCTCATTGGTACAGGACTTCACATATCCCAGCATATGGAGGGAAATCTCATCCTGCTTCTGTGTATCGGAAAGTGTATCATCTCTTTTCGTCGTCTCAATCAACT
>BLMJ01000230.1 GCA_011960625.1 Lachnospiraceae bacterium
GTAAATAGGATATCCCGGAGATAAAGCCTGAATATCATTTCGTATCGTGCGGGTAGTAACGCCAAATTCTTCTGCCAATTCTCTTGCTGTTGTACGCCGCCGGACAAGCAGAATGTTAATGATCTCCATCCTGCGGTCAGTGGTATTCATGCTTCACCTCCTCTCCTTTAATAAGTTCCAATCATAGTCTACAAAACAAATAGGAACATACCTTTCCTATACATAAAATTATTTTCAGAAAACCTTTACCCGTTTCAGCTAAATTTCCACGCCGAATGTCATGCCTTTTTTCTGCTTTTCGTTTGTATCTCTGATTGACTTTTCCTCTGCCGCTTGGTAAAATCTTTAATGGATAAAATCATAAATTCATAAAAGTACACTCAAACTGCTATGAGCCGGAACAAGGTAATTCTGCCTTGTTCTTGTTGTGGCAGTTTTTTATTTGCCGAAAACAACTCCAAAAGCTGAATATCCGCAGGGCTTTACAAAAGCAGAGGCGGTAACGCCCATATGTGTTGTAAGACACTCGCCTATGCTCGTACAACACGCAAACTCCCTACGGGCAGTTTGCACAAGAATAGCAAGCACTGCCTACGGACGTCCGTAGGCTTCAATTTCCCCAAGTTTCTCCAAGCGGAAACTTGAGGAAATTGGCTTGCAGAGGGCATATCCCCCTGACCCCCTTTGCGCTCCAAAATTCAGAAACTACCTCTGCGGAATTTCTGAATTTTTACGCTTGAAAAACCCTCCTGCCGGATACGGCATATTACAAAACAGAACATTTATAAAGAAAGGAGCCTCCCAAACAATGGAGAACAGAGAACGCCAAAACCGCTTAACGCTACGTCTGAGCAATGATGAACTTTACATACTGGAGCAGAAATGCAAAGCCTCCAATATGAAAGACAAATCCGCTTTCCTCCGACATCTGATAATATACGGTTATGTCTATGACGTTGACTATTCAGACCTTCGGGAATACAACTCTGCGCTTGCCAAAATCGGAAACAACTTAAACCAGATTGCAAAGCGCATGAATGCCACGGGTAACGTATACAAAGCCGATGTAAAAGAAGTAAAGGAGCTAATGCAAAAAGTATGGCATACACAAAAATCCATGCTATCACGGCAACCGTCAATAAAGCAGTAGACTACATCTGCAACCCTGCCAAAACTGATGAGGGCATATTGATTTCTTCCTACGGGTGCAGCCCCGAAACCGCCGCCTATGATTTCAAATTTGCGCTGTCAAAAACCAGCCAGGCCGATCCAAATAAAGCCTATCATTTGATACAGTCTTTTCTCCCCGGCGAGGTTTCTTATAAGGAAGCCCACCAGATAGGCGTGGAGCTTGCCGACAAACTTTTAGAGGGAAAATACTCTTATGTTGTCACTACCCACATTGACAAAGGACACGTCCACAACCACATCATTTTTTGTGCCGCTGATAACGTCAACCATGAGAAATATCATGACTGCAAAAAGACCTATTACAACATCCGCAGCCTGAGCGATGACCTCTGCCGGGAGCATGAACTTTCCATCATCACTCCGGGAGAAAAACGGGGCAAAACTTACAAGGAATGGCAGGTTAACAAAAACGGCTCCGCATGGAAAGAACAGCTAAAAGCTGACATTGATGAAGCCATAAAAAGCGCCGCAACTTATGAGGACTGCATTGAGTTAATCCGGGCGAAAGGCTACGAAGTCAAGGGCGAGGACTTCGGGGAAAAAGCGCATAAGTTTATCTCATTCCGTCCTCTGGACAGGGAGCGTTTTGTCCGTGGCAGCGCAAAGTCTTTAGGTGCGGAATACACTAAAGAACGGATAAAGGAACGTATTGAGGAAAAGGCACTTGTAAAGGATAAAAAACGTGTGCCATTCCCTGTCAGAAAAAAGCCTGTTGTCAAAGATTATTCTAAGAAAAATATCATTGACACCACCGAGGACAAATTCACACAAAGCCCTGGCTTGAAACATTGGGCTGATATTCAAAATCTTAAAATTGCTGCCGCAAGCTACAGTCAGGCAGGCTCTATTGCAGAACTTGAAAAACAGATTTCTGCCAAGTCTGCACTGGCAAAAACAGCCCGTGAGAGCCTTGTTGAAACCGAGCGCCAGCTAAAGGATTTAGGGCAGGTTTTAAAGTATGCGGAACAGTACAAAGCCAACCATATCTATCATGTGCGCTACAAAAAATCCAAAGATAAAGATGCCTACCTGCGCCGCCATGAAACAGAGCTTATCCTCCATGACGGTGCGGAAAATATGCTGAAGCGCTTTGGCATTGACTTAAAAACCCTTGATGCAGAAAAGCTCCGTAGCGATTACAATGCTCTCTATGCCAAAAAGCAGGCTTTACAGAAAACCTATAAATCTGCCGAGAAAGAAACCGCTGACCTCAATCGGAAACTGGATAACCTCAACCAATATCTTGACCGTAATCCAGAACAGCAGACAGCAGACAATAAACTTGATAAAAACACACAATCCCTCTAAATTCGACATTAAAAAAGGTGTATCGTTTAGAAGCTCTCACTTCGTCACGATACACCTTTTATTGTGTGGCATCCCGCCGATATTTTTCTTGGTACGCTTCCGTACATTCCCATGTCCTTTTATCATAAATACTCTCCATCCGCATATCAGAACTATTGACAGATTCCCATGCTGGTCAATAGCTTTTACATTCCTGTTTCTTCTCATATATTGAAAGACTATACTGCAATCACTTTGATACTGGAACGCAGCATGCCCGCTAAAATGTATGCATCGCTTTTGTTTACCATCTTTCACTTTATTTTAGGGATTCCAGCGCCGTCACGCCCGGCGGCATTTCCTCAATGTCAAGGATGTGCCGCCCGCATTTAGGGTTCGGGCATCTGATCCTTTCCACTGACAACCGCCTCCCCACACTGATATGTAACAAGGGAACCAAACATGAAGTGTTCCTGCTTGGCTCCCTTTTATCGTTTGTGCTTTGTTGGTTTTCTTCGTGTGGTGCTTTCGGTCTGCCTGAAACCGGAAAAGTCTGCCCATCTAGCTCTATTTCCTGCTATCACATTAAGAATCAAGAGATTCCAGCAATTCTGTTATTTTTTCACCAAGCTCGGAAACAGGCATATATATACCCTGATATGGCTGCTCAACATACTCTTTTCCATTCTTCTCATAAAAGAACACTGTTTTTACTGAGCCATCAGAACAGTTAAGATTTATAGTTATATACCCTTCAACATTTGGGACATCATTTATACTCGATTGGCTTGTTGATTCCATATCTGTCAAAATAGTCATAAAATCTGCCATCCACTGCTTATCAATAGAAGTAGCAGTTATATCACCGCTTACAACAGAAATAGAAGTCAAATCTCCCAATTCTGGCAAAACAATAGGGTCTGCTACTTTCTGTGAAGAACAAGCGGAAAGTAAAAATACGACAATCAAACTTATAATGTGCAATGCTATTCTTTTCTTCATATAAATATCCTCTTTTCTAATCTTCCAATCATAACTTATGCCCTCGCATCAAAGCCGCCCTGCACTTCCATCCCGGCATTTATCTCCTGTCTTGCCGCATGATACGCATCATAGTAGGCAGCTTTCAAAGCCCCGTGTACCTGCGTCTCCGCTTTTGATTCCTTCTCATGCCAGCCCACGCCCGCAGTATAGGTCAGTATCTCGTCACCGTTCCCATCATACACATGGATGGCGGAGCCCGTACCTTCCGACTGGAACTTGGCTTCATACGGCTCCCCGAACAGGATGCACAGCCACCTCTCGTCTGCCTCCCTTATTTCCTTCATATTAGCCATGTTTTGATTGAGTCTCCCCATCAGCGCAGACCTGTCCGGCGCGACTTTGGCGACCTCGCTTTTCCGCAGGGCAAGGAACTTATTACCCATATAGACATTCTGCGCCGCATCCTCCCTGGCATATTCAGTTATCTTCTCCCGGAGGGAATCAGACAGCTTCCAGTCCTTCTTGGATGATGCCTTTCCTGTCTTTTGGATGCCTGTCTGATGGCTTTTTGCTATTCCTGTAATATCCATTTCAATCTCCTCCTATCCGGTTGGAAACCGGACATCTATGAACACAACACTCCTAAAAGTGATTTGTACCTTTCCGTTTCATTTTTTATATCTTCGGCAGTAACACCGTAATACAAATATATCTTTTTATACAGTTTCCTTAACTGTTTCATGGTTTTCTTATCCCCGCTGAATGAACCGTCAAGCACCTGCCAGACAGTTTCCACCCCTATCCGCATACAGTCGTTCTCTGACCATTTAATCTCATATATGTGGAAATCTATGGGAAAAATATCATCTGCAATTTCCGCCGCCCTATTGCGCCGCTCCTGAATCTTCTCACAAAATGCTTTTAATGCTTCGACATCTTCCCCTTCGGGCGGCTCCAAATTTATCAGATCCCCAAGCAAATCCGGGCGGTGGCGCATGATAAGGGATGCCTTTAGGAACTGCTTCTGCTCCAGATAATTATGAGACTGCTGCGAAACCTCCACAGCACCATGCTTCCGTTTCAACCATTCCACGGCTTCCTCCAGCGTATGGGGATTGGCAGTAATCTGCTTTTTTATCCTGTTCCTCTTTATTATTCGGAAATAATTCTGTATGCGTGTTGTGAGCTTTACCTTGCCGCCTTTTCCTACAATAAAAATACTTGTAGGCCCGTCTGCGCCGCCTATAATGGATACACTGCCTGCGCCCTTTCCCATATCTACATCTCCCATTCAAAAAATAAATCCTGCTTCCCGATTCCCCAATCTGCTGGAACACCGGGGATGCCTGCCCTGTCCGTCCTCTGTGGTTTACCGGGGATATGTATCCGTAAGTCTATATGCTCTCATTATTACAAACGAAAATTTAATTATTGACTTCTCCTGTTGCAACTTCTGTCAAAATTAATTGTAGCTGATACTCTTTTTTCTCACCATTTAGATTAGTTGTACTCAACCCAAGAAAAAGATTATTTTTCAATTCTTCAATCTCTGTTTCGTTGATAATATCGCCGGATACTTTCCCAATTTCATCAGGAACGGTTATTGTTCCGCCTGTCATGTCCTCCACACTATTGGACAGCAAAATTCTTTTCTCATCACCAGACTGGATATATAAAGACACTGAAAATGCAACAATATCTGAAAACATTCCATCCTTTTCTTCCAAGTTGCCACCGTAGATTATTTCTTCTGTAGAATTTAAAACAATTACACCATTTGAGATTGAAAAAAAATCATTTTCCCCGCTAAAAGAATACACAGCAAATTGTTCCTCCACTGCTTTTCTGCCACAACCTGAAAACAAACAGAAACAGAATGTAGTCATAAAGAAAATCTTTATTGCCTTTTTCATTTTTACACTCCTTTTTCAATTCTACATTTGATTATCTGCCAGAAACCGGGGATGCCTGCCTTGTCCGTCCTCTGCGGTCTATCACCTATTAGTTTCCTTTCTCCATAACCACAAGCCATTCACTATATTCTGGAAGCGAATTTAAGGATATTGCTTTGTTCATGTAATGCAAGGCAAGATAATGTGAACCCGGTGGTGTCAATGGCGTAAACACATAGTATGCCGCCAGAAAACTCAGATGTGCCGCCCGGACGATATCACCATTTCTCTCATAATAGTGCAGTGATGTCAGTAAAATGAAAAAGAGGTTCATCCTGTCAGTATCTGACGCCGAAACATAAAAATCATCTAAATCCTTACTGCCTATCTCCAGCACGTTGTCCTTTCCTATAATTGGTTCGTCAAACTTTATCCTCATCTTAATACTCTTCTTTCCTATTTTACCAGAACGCCGGCGGGCCTGCCCTGTATTGTCCGGCTGTGATCTATTGCGGATATGCATCCAATACAACAGTGCATCTATCCAGACCTAATTTGCAGCTTCTCTCCAAAATAAGCCTTCTGAAAACGCAATCCTCTCCATAATGGATTGGACATCTTCTGCCGGATTATACACTGACAGATTTAGGCAGTCCCAATCAAAGACCAGCAGCGCATCCGCCTCCACGAACAGTACATTCAGCGTACCCGAATGGTTCTCCATAATTTCATAGACCGCCTCCTCTATCATTCCCGGAGAAGGACGGTCACCCCACCCATTCCACAGGATTGCCACATGGTAATAGCACATCAGTTTCAAAATGACAGCAACAAACCTGTCTTTCAGCCCAATATGTTTATCGCTGCCCAGCAGATAATACTCCACATCAAAAAACTGTCCTCCATTGTCCGCTTTCACCTGTTCCGGAAGATAATCCATGATAAAACATGGCTTTTTCAGTAATGCATCGATTCTCTCCATTTTACTTTCCATCTTGTACCACCTGTTGCTGACTTATATGTCCAGAATCAATATTACTTTTTTTT
>BLMJ01000231.1 GCA_011960625.1 Lachnospiraceae bacterium
GCCTGAGCAGAATGCTCCACTCCAAGGGTCAGCACCATCTGGCTCTTCCACAGGGGAATCGTGTTGACAATCGTAGATTGAATCTTCTCCACCATCAACGTATCGTTACCCTGCACCATACGAATCTGAGGCGCTGTCTGCATGGATACCGTCCGCGTTAAATCTAAATCATGAATCTTCTTCTCAAACCGATTGCACATAGAATCTAAATCCCTTGCCGCCTGCGCATCCTCCGCAAGACCGGTTCGGGAAGCCTTTCCAAGAAGCTCGGGAAGCTTAGTGGCGCGTACCTGCGCCAGTTTCTTCTTCCCCGCCAGAATATACATGGACAGCTCTTTAAAATATGTTAAATTCAGTTCATACATCTTGTCTAATACTGCCACATCCTTAAGAAGCTGTACCTGATGGGACTCTAAAACCTTACAGATGTGGTTAATATTGGTCTCCGCCTTGGCATATTTTGCTTTCATGGACTGTATTCTGTTAGAGCCCTTCCTTAAAAAACCAAAAACCCCTCTCTCTTCCTCCTCGTCAAAGCTGCGAAGCTCCTTCACCACTCCTGAAAGCAGCTCTCCTACTTCTCCTAAATCCTTGGTCCGAACATTCTCAAGGGCCGCCTCGGAGAAATCCGCCATCTTTTTTTGGGTTCCCGCACCATACTGCAAGATTGCATTGGAATTCATCAGGTCAATCTGAGCGGCAAAAGCATCCACCGCCCGCCGTTCCTCCTCTGTCAAAATATTCTCGTCCAGCACAGGCGCCTCTTCTTCTTTTACCACCTTTGGTTTCGGTTCCTCCTGAAACGGCTCAAACGTCAATTCCGGAACCGTCTGAAAGTTCTCAAATTCATGCTTCATATTCTCGTCATCCTCCACGCACATTCTCTCAATATCGTCGCCATTTCTTTACTTTGATTTCCCATATGGAGATGCTGGTGGACAAGATTTTCGACCGAGTGGAGCAGGATCCGGAATCCGTGGAGGATATCCGAAAGCTAATGGAATATTATTTACCCACAACAGTGAAACTTCTAGAAGCATATCGAGAGCTTTCCGCCCAGCCGATTGACGGCGATAATATCCGCTCTTCTAAGCGGGAAATCGAGGCTACGCTGGATACGTTAAACTTGGCGTTTGAGAAACTTTTAGACGGTCTGTTTAAAGAGACGGCGTGGGATGTCTCCTCAGAAGCTCATCATTGCACGCATGAATCTTTCGGATATACGCATCGCCCTCGTCGATGATTCTCTGTACCTCAAACGGCAGTTGAGAACGTTTCCCGTTATCCGCCTTCGCCGTTACGGCTGTTTCCTGCTCTATGCGCTGCCTTGCCTGCTCCTGTTCATTAAGCTTTCTTTCTAGCTTTATCTGCTGATATTGCTGATACATTCCATGACTGGTAATAAGGCAAGTCTTTTCATCATCCAGGTGCCCTTCCAGAAACCACCCCTTCGCAAACATATATTCAAGATCTCTGACCACAAATTTTATACTTTTATGAACCTTTTCCGCTAACTCACGAATATTGCAGTACTCACGCTGGCCAAGAATCTGTACGTAAGTCTGAAACCTCTTGACCCTCCTATGTGTGCCTGATCCTAAGCCGCAGGCCACAAAGCCTGCCACTGCAAAAATCAAAAAGAATGCTGTCACCATTATCTCGGGGATCCCAAAGGCTCCGGCCAGAAATGCCGTGATAACGAAAAACACCATTAACGTAGAAAATATACTGCCAGTAAAAGCCCCCAAAATTGTTGTAAGGGTCCCGCGCACCTTAACGCCAGTGGGCCTTCGGTAGAGAACCGGAACCTGTTTTTTATACCTCTGTTGATTTTTCTGTACGTTTCGGATATTTCTTGACACATTGTC